>JAABPS010000039.1 GCA_011391835.1 Desulfobacteraceae bacterium | reverse complement strand
TGAAGACTGGGCATTTTTACGGATTATTTCCGAGTTTGCTCTTACCGGAAGTATTATTTTGCTTAACTCAAAACAACGGTTTGCAAGTTATATTTTATACGGCAGTATTGCTTCTTGGTTTTTGCTGGGGGTAAATACTTTAAGAAGGTAGCAAATTAATTCTTTATGTTTTTTACATATATTTTACTTCATTCTATCGATATCTTCTTTTACCATCATGGTGATAAGTTGCTCAAAATCAACGGATGGGCTCCAATGTAGATGTGTTCGCGCAAAAGATGGATCTGCAAGAAGCGGTTTTGTTTCAGCAGGCCTCATGAATTTTTCTGTGGTCCGCACATAATTCTTCCAGTTCAAGTCGAAATGAGAGAAAGCAATATGGAGTATATCTGTAATCGTATGAAGAATGCCTGAACCCAATACAAAATCAATCGGCTTGTCGTTTTGAAGCATGAGCCACATGGCGTGAACGATATCTCCTGCATAACTCCAGTCCCTGGCAGCGCTGAGATCCCCCAGAAAAAGCTCTGACTGCAAGCCCAGATGGATAGATGCGGCAGCGTATGTAATTTTTCTGGATACAAAATCAATCCCTCGTTTCGGAGACTCGTGGTTGTACAGGATGCCGGTACATGCGAATAAATTAAATTTATTCCTGTAATTGGCAACCAGATTGGCTGCAAAGACCTTTGCGGAGGCATACGGGTTATCCGGATTAAATGGTGTCTGTTCGGTTTGCGGAGATTGGATGGGGTTGTGGCCGAACATTTCACTGCTTCCAGCCTGAAAAAAACGGGTTTCCGGCGAGTTGGTTCGTATCAGCTCAAGAAGCTGCCCCACTGCAGAGCCGTTAACTTCTCCCACCAGGGCGGGCTGTTCCCATGAAAGAGGAATAAAACTAATGCTTGCCAGGTTGTAGATTTCGCTGGGTTTAAATTCGCTGAGAACCCGGGTCATAAAGGTTCTATCACATATACTTCCCTGCATAAGGGTTGCTTTGCCCTGCAATCCGCTGAGTGTTTCACTGGAGAGGTCTTCGGGCCGAAGAACGCCCCATATTTCATATCCTTTGCTGTGAAGAAGCTGGGTCAGATAAAAGCCGTCCTGACCACCGATTCCAAGAATAAGTACTTTTTTATTCAAAATTTCCTCTGGTTAGAATTAACAATCCCCTGAAATCCGAAAAATATTCCTTGAAGGAGGATATATCTTCATACTATATAATTTAATGTTTTTACAAGAATTTATATAACTTTCTGCTAAAAACGGATTATTGGAATGATGAAAGCACATTGTTTTTGGCAATGGAGGTTTTTAAAATTTGTATAACTTTTCTATAAGGCATGTATTTTATTTCAAAGGAATGATATATACCTCGTGAAATTTTATACTGATTGACAACCAAGAGTGATTTTGTCAAATATGTTTTCATTTCTGTACATCAAATTGGATTCACATATAATTCGATCATTTTGTAAAGATAGGCAGGGATGCGAAGGTGAAAAAAGGAATTGACTATTGTATTGGGTTTCACGCTGCGGGGATTTCGGCAGGGATCAAGAAAAATGGCAAAAAGGATTTAGGAATAATTATTTCTGAGTCTCCTGCCAATGCTGCCGGAGTGTTTACAACAAACAGGGTTCAGGCTGCACCGGTAGTGCTTGACAGGGAAAGGATAACATCGGGCATCTGCCGGGCGATTATTGTCAACAGCGGTAATGCAAATTGCTGTACGGGCGAGCAGGGGATCCGGGATGCCAGGGCAATGACCGGGCTCGTAGCACGGGAACTTGGGATTTCGGAGGATATGATCCTTGTGGCTTCCACTGGTGTCATCGGGCAACCGCTTCCGATTGAAAAAATAACGAGGTTTGTGCCTGGTCTGATAAAATCGGCTGAATCAGAAGGGTTCCAGGATTTTGCTGAGGCCATAATGACAACCGACACGGTTCCAAAAATCATCCTGCGGGAAGGAGATCTTGACGGGAAAAGGTTCAAGGTGATGGGAATAGCAAAGGGCGCCGGCATGATTCATCCGAATATGGCTACTTTGCTGGGGTTCATCTGTACCGATATTCAGGCCACTTCCACGATGCTTCAGGATGCACTCAATAAGGCAAACGAGAAATCATTTAACCGGATCACCATTGATGGGGATACCAGTACCAACGACACAGTTCTTATCATAGCCAATGGGATGTCCGGTGCCGTAATTAAACATGCGCGTCATCAAAAAACGTTTCAGGATATTCTTGACGATGTCATGGTAAGCTTATCCAGGCTGGTTATAAAAGACGCAGAGGGTGCAACCAAGCTTGTGGAGATTATTGTCACAGGAGCGAAATCCAATGAAGACGCCCGGATCATCGCTGATACCGTCGCTGGTTCCAGCCTTGTGAAGACAGCGCTGTTTGGAGAAGATGCCAACTGGGGGAGAATTCTTGCGGCTGCAGGCCGGGCGGGAGTACCCGTCGAGCCTGATAAGACCGAAATATATTTTAACGATGTTGCGATGGTAAAAGCGGGAAAAGGATGCGGGCCTGAAGCGGAGGCTGAAGCCACAAAGGTGCTTTGTACGCCCGAGTTTTCAATATCCATACATCTGAATATGGGAAGCGGCCATGCGTCTGTGCTCACATGCGACTTCTCCATTGACTATGTTAAAATAAACGCTGATTACCGATCATAGATGAAGAAGGATTGGATAACAGATAATTATTGCTGATTTGATATTGGAATTCTGATATGGCTTCCATTCGGCTTCAAAAATATCTTTCCATGGCAGGGGTATGTTCCAGGCGAAAGGGTGAGGAATATATACGGGCAGGAAGAATCCGTGTAAATGGTAAGCCTGCTACAGAACTGGGCACCTGCGTGGATCCGGAAATAGACCGGGTGGAAGTAGATGGAAAAGCAGTGGCGTTGAACCAGGAGCTCGTTTATATTGCTTTAAACAAGCCCAAAGGATATATATCAAGCTGTAAACAGAAAAAAGATAAAACAGTCTTAGATCTGATCACGATATCTCAACGGGTGTATCCGGTAGGACGCTTAGACAAGGATTCAACCGGGCTTCTGATTATGACCAATGACGGGAGGATACATCACAGGCTTTTACATCCTTCTTTTGACCACGAAAAGGAATATGAAGTTGCTACAGCAGGGGCGATCACAGACGTTGCTCTGAAAAAAATGGAAAACGGACTCTTCCTGATGGGGAAGAAGACAAGACCAGCAAAGATAAAACGGATCGCGCCGGACCGGTTTAGAATTGTTTTGAAAGAGGGGAGAAATCGGCAGGTACGCAGGATGGTAGAAAAAGTTGGTTTTACAGTCATACATCTTAAACGGATACGGTTTTCAACGATAACGTTGTCAGGGCTCGATGAGGGCCAATGGCGTCTTCTTACGGATCGTGAAAAGAACGATATGTTACAGACACTGAGCATGAAAAACGGAGAATAGTGCATGGTTTCATTTGATTCATTAATCGCTCAAAAAGAAAAAATAGCATTGGTGGGCCTTGGATATGTGGGATTGCCTCTGGCTGTAGCCCTTTCCAGACGGTTTAACGTCGTTGGCTATGATCAGAAGATAGATCGGATAGAAGAATTAAAATCAGGGTATGATCGAACCATGGAAGTCTCGGACGAGGAACTGAGTCGTTTAACCATCGAACTTACATCCAATCCAGAAGCACTTGCCAGGTGCAAACTGATCATTATTGCTGTGCCAACGCCTATCGATGGATACAAAGTGCCGGATTTTGAACCGTTGAAAAAGGCATCCCTCACTGCCGGCAAGTATATGAGAAAGGGGTCGTGTGTTGTATATGAATCCACTGTGTATCCTGGGGCTACGGAAGAAATCTGCATTCCAATCCTGGAAAGAGAATCCGGTTTTAAGTTAGGGGTTGATTTTAGCGTTGGATATTCTCCTGAACGGGTTAATCCAGGAGATAAGAAGCATACCATTGAAAATATCGTCAAGGTGGTTGCTGGATCAGATGATAGCACACGGGAAATGCTTTCGAAGGTATATGGTGAGGTTGTTAAAAAGGGGATTCACGAAGTCTCTTCCATCAAGGTTGCTGAAGCTGCCAAGGTTATTGAGAACACCCAGAGAGATTTAAACATTGCGCTGATGAATGAGCTTTCGATGATTTTTGACAGAATCGGCATTGATACTACCGAGGTGTTGAGGGCAGCGAGGACCAAATGGAACTTTCTTCCCTTCAGCCCGGGTCTTGTCGGAGGGCATTGCATCGGAGTTGATCCATATTATCTGACATTTAAGGCGGAATCATTGGGATACAATCCTGAAATGATTCTTTCAGGACGCAGAATAAACGACGGCATGGGGAAATACATTGCCGGGAAAGCAGTTAAAATGATTGCCAGTCAAGGGAAACGCGTAAAAGATTCAAAAGTAGCTGTTCTGGGAATCACTTTTAAGGAGGACGTGCCGGATCTGAGAAATACAAAAGTCATTGATATTATACATGAGCTAAAAGATTTCGGCATTGAAGTCACTGTTCACGACCCGCTGGCTGATAAGGATGAAGCCCGAGCATACTACGGTATTGAATTAGAAGAGATGGAAAATATTGCGGGTGTGGATGCCGTCATTATTGCGGTGATGCACAAATATTATAAAAAGCTTGGCCTATCAAAGATTGCGGATTTGTGTTCTGGAGACACGCCTGTCATTATAGACATAAAAAGCTTATTTGAAATTGAAGAAGCAAACGATCGAGGCGTCATCTACTGGCGTCTTTAATACGACCCCTTATAAACGTTCAATTATCACAGGATCCACGCGAATAGAATTCTGTATCCGTGTCCATGATACAAAAGAATAAATCAGTATCCCGCTGGAGGTTCTATGGATGATGCAGCTTATAACGGTGTATTAAGAAACTGCGAAGAGAAATTTTCATCATTTATCAATGAATCTGCCTATGGTTATGTTGAATTTGATCTGGAGGGGAATTTCACATTTGCCAATAAGAGCGTGATTCTGCTCACTGGTTATACGTTAGAAGACGCTATGAATTTTAAGGACGTAATTATTGAAGAGGATTTACAGCGGGCGATGAATGATCTGGCGCTGGTATTAGAAGAACCCAATGCAGGGCCAAGAGAGTACCGGTTTAAACGAAAGGACGGCAACATTATCGATATTGAGGTGAACACACTGTCCATAAGAGAATTTGGGAAAATTACTGGATTTCAAAGCACTGTGTTGGATATATCCAAACGAAAAGAGGCTGAGAGGAAGATTATTGAAAGTGAGCTGAAGTATCGGAGGCTTTTTGAGCATCTAAAGGAAGGAATTATTGTTTCAGGGCCTGATGGAACTATTAAAGATGCAAATCCTGCTGCCGCTGAGATGCTTGGGTATAATGATTCTGAACTCATCGGGCAGCCTGCAGAGACCATCTATGCAGATATGCACCACAGAGAAAAAATCTTCAAACTTCTCAATGAATATAATTATATAAAAGATTATGAGATGCCTCTGAAAAGAAAGGATGGGGCCATCATGTATGCGAATGGCAGTGCTACACTTCATCGGGATGTGAATGGTCACTTTTTGAAGGTGGAGGGGATTTTCTTTGATATAACTGAAAAAAAAGAAATCGAAAAGAAACTCGTTGAAAGTGAAAAAAGTTATCGAACACTGGTTGAATCAACAAAGGATATGATATTTAGAGGCGAGCTTGATGGTAAAATCATTTTTATGAATAAAGCCGTTGAGACTATACTTGGGTATTCAAAAGACGAATTAAAAAATATGAATTGTTTTAAGGGCGTTCACCCGGATGACCTGAAACGGGTCCATAAAACGTTCAGCACATTGATAGAAGGGAAGGGGATAGAAAACGTTGAATTACGATATCGGATTAAAGATGGAACCTACATTGACATACTGGTAAATGCTCAACCGGTATATGAGGCGGATATGAGAGTGATAGGATTTTCCGGTATTGCACGAGATATAACCGCTCTAAAAAAAGCGAATCGTGAACTTAAAAGAAGCCAAAGTATTGTGGAAGCCTATATGGAAGCAACAACAGACGCAGCGGTCATGATTGATCTTAACGGCACAATTGTAGATTTGAACGATGAGTTCACCAGGAGATTTGGAAAAGACAAAAAGCAGTTACATGGTGAAAATATTTTTGGTTTATTCCCGGATGACGTAGCAATCCGTAGGAGAGAAATGGGCAAACAGGTTATTCAATCGGGCAAACCTCTTCATGTTCAGGACGAGCGGGACGGCATGTGGAATAAGGCGTCGATACATCCTCTGTTTAATGAAAATGGAAAGATTTCTCATCTGGTTATTTTTACACATGAAATAACTGAGTTTAAACGAATGGAAAGGGAACTCACAGAATCCAGAAATGAACTTGAAAAAAAGATTTTCAAACGAACGGCTGAGCTGGAAGAGGTTAATACAGCGCTTAGAGTTCTGGTTAAAAGCAGGAATGCGGATGCCAGGGAAATGGAAGATCGAATAGTATTTAATGTCAATGAGCTGATTCTGCCGAATCTGGAAGAACTGAGAAATACTGAAATCAATAAAAGCCAAAGATATCTGATTGATATCATGGGAAAAAATCTGGAGGAAATAACCTCTCAGTTTATTCATGGAATAGAGGGAAGATATTTAAAGCTCACTCCCGCTGAAATGAAGGTCGCAAACCTTGTGAAACAGGGAAAAACAAATAAGCAAATTGCCGAATTATATAAACTTTCTCCACGGACAGTGGAGTCGCACAGAGAGAATATTCGAAAAAAAACGGGCATAAAGAACAAAAAAGTGAATCTAAGATCTTATTTGGTCTCAAATGAATAATACCTAATAAAAGTCCGTATTTTATAGTCAATAATTCAGTCTTGTATTTTATGTATAATGTATATAAGAAGCAAGACATGCTGATTTTCTATAACAATTGATCTATTGTTAAAAAAAGTTACAGGAGCATTGATTGAATACTTGGGAAGCCCTATATCAGGTTTTGAAGAAGCGATTTCAAGGAAAACCGGTATGGTCAACGGATGCCATGAAGCTTGCAGACATGATCCGGTTGAACGAAGATTATCCTTCTGTGGTTGTTCGAAAAGCGGAATCCGCAGTCAGTCAGATAAACAAAAAAACTTCACTCAATGTTTTACTGGATGTGGCTCGCCCCAGAAACGGGAAAGCGATTTTAACTTTTTCAAAGATGGATAGCTCATCAACTGCGGATTCATAGAGTTATGTTAATATCATATTGACTTATATGCTATTTATTATAAATGGTTGCATTTGGAATTGTATAAACACGTAAACTGCCCTGTGAGCAGGTCGGGAAATTCAAAGGGAACGAAGGAGGAGATTCGATGATTCTACCAAGAGGAAATTCGCTCTGGTCAAATCTTAGCCTCTCTTTTGTTGTTATCGATGAACTGATGCTGTTTTTAAAAAAAAATGATTTCACCGGATGTGTTCATTTCATTTTGACAGATTCTCAGGGAGTGGTGCTTCTTCAAGAAGGGGATATTGTAAATGGCACGGAAGAAAAAAATGGAGTAAAGAAAAGAGGGCAGGAGGTGGTTGATGGTATAATTAGCAAAGCCAGAGAACATAAAAATGGCGTTATCAATGTCTCAGAATTTTCCGTAGAAACCATTGCGATACTTACAGAGGTGTTTAGCATGTCCGTAAGCCTGCTGCATGAAAAACTGAGCGCTGAATTTTCGAATATTATAAGATTTGTTGATACACTTAAGAAAGATAATTTTAACGGATATATAGAGCTTACTTTTCCGAAAGACAGGCGGAATGGAGTAGAGATTATCGTTTTCAATAAAGGGCAGATTAGCGCTTTATTTACCAGAAATTATCAATTTAGAGTCACCGAAAAAAACCAGAACGATCTAAAACATATTGAAAGTTATCTGAAGCTGGCTCAAGATGCAGATGTTCGCTATAGCGTTTTTGCTCAAACGTCGTAGCATTCCTACCGTATCACAAACCGTAATCCCCCGATGGCTAAAGAGGTCATTGCCAGAATTTTGAAAAAAACATGAATGCTGTATCCTAACTGGAAGCCGTAAATGGGTATCAGAAAAAGAGCAATATCTGCGACCAGGAAAAAACCGATGGTTGCGATAATCATATTGATCACCCGCTCAATAACTCCGCCGACATATTTATTCCTTGCATAAATAAAAACAATAATGATCATTAGATAAACGGATATGGTTAACAATATAAAAAGGGTGAGTGCTAAGGAATTAAACGTAAGCTGTTGCATAGACACCTCCGGTTCGTCATCAATGTTTTCGTGATATGGTGTGGAGCACTTCCAGAAGACGATTTTTATAAGATGAATTGGTTGCAAATCTTTCAATATCTGAAATGGATCTTCCAATCTGTTCAGCGGTTACATTCGCCAGGCCTCTTCCTACGAATTTATTATATTCTGCAAAAATAAGGAGGTACAACTCCAGAAATGCATCAATGAACAGAAGCCGCTGATCCGGAGAAGGGAAGTTTTGAGAAATATTTCTAAAAATGGAATTGACTTCCATTTTTTCAGGTTCATCCATTAAAATGTTTGTAAATATTTTTTGATGATCCGGCTTTAACAACTTGACTGAACTTTGAACGACTTCCTTTCCGCGTCTGCCCAGTTCCCGGAAGAGTTCGTTTATTATCAGCTGATACACTTCGAAAAGAACCCCGAGGATTTTAGCCATTTCCAGATATTCTTTATCTTCATATTCGGCAACTTCTTTTGTTTTTCGAATCAATCCTGCTGAATTAAGCCTGTACAGTATATTGATGACGGATACTTCATCGGCGCCACTGAACTTGATCAGTTGATCTATATTCCTGACACCATCTATTAACAGAAAAATGAACAGATGATTTGTATTTAGACTGCTTCGGATATCTTCTTCGTTTCCATTTGCATATGGGGAATGCCGGAAAATTGTTTTATTATTCGGGATTCTGTTTCGAAAATCTGTGAAATTGAAACCTCGCTGGGCAGCGATGATGGCAATTTCAAGAGGCAGATAGTTTACGACTGCATCTCGCGGTATGGGTTTTTCAACAACGATAATCTGTCCCTTCTGCCAAAAAAAAATATCGCTTAGAATTTCCTCTGCCTGAAGCGACAGGACTTCCTGAAGTGATTTTGTTGTAAGCAGACTGCTTTCGATAAGATATTGTCCAATTTTTTTGCCCTGTTTTTTTGCCTCAGAAAAAAGGAAATCGAGTTTTTCCGGGGTAAAATTTCCCCTTTTCAATAAGTATTTTCCAATCCGTTCTTCTCTTTTTGACGTACCGGCCCGGACAAGCCTTCCTTCATGGAACAGCAGTTTTTTGGCGGATCCTTCCGTTTTGATCACACTGGTTCCCGTAACCTTGTTGATATATACAGCGTACAGAAAGAAAAGCAAAGGGATCTCATCCAACCGGCAGCCGCATGATATCTGGTCATTTATCCGGTTTAATAGAATGGGCTCAGAATAATTTATCCGCTGGGCTGCACTCCATTCTTCAATGGCTCTTTCAAAATTATGACTCTGATAATAGTGCGTACCGTTTAGAAGATGCTTAAAAAAGTCGTTGGACGGGAAATTGCTTTTTTTGAGAACCTGGGCTTTTTGTTTTGTCATATCAGTAAGTTAATATAAATATGTGGAAAATTGTTCTCAGTTTAAAAGACATGTTCAGGGTACGTCACAGACCTGTATTCAACATAACCTTGCATCAACATTACATTTTTATTCATGAAAATCAAGCAAAAACAGCACGTATATACTTCCATTCTCTTATGTAATTCATAGGGAGAGAAACCGTCCGGAAAAAAGATTTACACAGACGATACGGGTTAAGGGACTATATGAATTTCAGGATGACGGGTTAGTCGGTTTCCTGATATCCACAATTTTCAGAAATGCATGACCGGTATGTTCCTTTCTTTTTAGTGGTTTTTTCAACAAGAAAATCAGCGCCACAATTCGGGCATTTCTTTAAAACCGGCTTGTCCCATGAAGCGAAGGTGCAGTCAGGATATCTGCTGCAGCCGTAAAATACATTGCCTCTCTTTGATTTCTTTTCTACAATATCACCGGTACAGTTGACCTTGGGACATTTGATGCCAATGGTTTTTCCGTTGCCGCTGTTGGAATTAATCGATAGGGTGTTTTTGCAATCCGGATATCCACTACAGGCAAGGAAGTCACCATATTTGCCGCTTTTCAGGACCATTGGTTTTTCACACTTGTTACATAATTTATCCGTCATTTCACTTTTGGAAGGCTCCACGGGCGTGATCCTGCCTTTTTCATCCCGGATGTAGTTCCGGGTATAGGTGCAATCCGGATATCCGATACATCCCAGGTAATGGCCATTTTTTCCGATTTTAATGTGAAGCCGATTGTTGCATTGCGGGCATATAAGATCTGTTTGAAATCCTACACCCCGTATACTGAGCATGCATTCAGCGGCGGAATCCACTTCTTTACTAAAGGGCTCATAAAATAGGTTTAGTATTTCAAAATAATCGATTGCTGCAGCCTCGATCCGGTCAAGATCATCTTCCATTTTTGCGGTAAAATCCACATCAAATACCTTGGGAAAACATTGTACCAGCAGATCATTTACGATAAAGCCGAGTTCACTTGGATGAAAGTAGCCTTTTATGAGATCAACGTAGCCTTTTTCCCTGATGGTTGACAGTATGGCCGCATAGGTGCTGGGCCGTCCAATTCCGTTTTCTTCCAGTTCTTTGACAAGGGACGCTTCTGAAAATCGTGGCGGCGGCAAGGTAAAATGCTGTTTGGGTTCAAGCCGGTCAAGGGCCAGCACCATGCCTTCTGCGAGTTCGGGGAGAACGGGCTTTTGCTTTTCATCATTGCCTTCACCCTCATCATCCACAGATATATAAAGCGTCATGAAGCCTGGAAACTTTATTGTTGAACCGCTGGCAGTAAACAAATAGCTTCCGGCTTTAATCGATACCGATACATTATTGATCAGCGCTTCTTTCATCTGGGAAGCAACGAATCGTTTCCAGATAAGTGTATATAAGGCAAATTGATCCTTTGAAAGAAACGGTTCGACTTTTTCCGGAGAATTATAAACGGATGTGGGACGGATGGCTTCATGCGCATCCTGTGCTTTTTTGCTATTTTTAAAAAATCTCGGCTGTTCCAGCGCGTAGGCCTCGCCAAAACGTTCCTTTATCATCTTCATTGCTTCCTGGGCAGCTTCGCCGGATATTCGTGTTGAATCTGTTCGCATGTACGTGATAAGTCCCTCTGGTTCACCCGGCCCAAGATCAACACCCTCGTAGAGCTGCTGTGCAAGCAGCATGGTTTTTTTTGCCGAAAACCTGAGCTTGCGGATGGATTCCTGCTGGAGTTTGCTGGTGGTGAATGGCGGCAGGGGATTTCTTTTCGTTGTCTTTTTTGAAACTTCCTGAACAATAAATTTTTCATTTGCCAGATCACTGAGGATCGCGTTGGATGCCGCTTCATTGGGGATTATGCATTTTTCCCCATTTTTTCTTACAAGCTTTGACGGAAAGGGCGGCGAAGAACCCTCGCTTACATGGGCCGTGATAGACCAGTACTCTTCAGGTTCAAATGCCTGAATGGCGCGTTCCCGATCGCAGATAATCCTGACAGCAACAGATTGAACGCGGCCGGCACTCAAACCGCCTTTTACTTTTCTCCAGAGCAACGGCGATATTCGATACCCCACAATGCGATCCAGCATCCGGCGGGCCTGCTGGGCTTCATATTTATTTTTATGAAGCGCTTGCGGAGATTTCATGGCGTCCAGAACGGCTTTTTTGGTGATTTCATTGAAAAGAACCCGGTGGAACTTTCTTCCCTTTTGCTCTAAAATATCTGCAATGTGCCATGCAATGGCCTCTCCTTCCCGATCCGGATCGGGTGCCAGATAGACATCGGTCACTCCTTTGGCCGCTTTTTTCAATGAGGCAATCACTTTTTGTTTCCCGGGAATATTCGTGTACATGGGCTTGAAACCGTTTTCAATATCTATGCCCAGTTCTTTGGTGGGGAGGTCTTTAATATGTCCTACGGATGCGACGATTGTATAGTCATTCCCGATGTATTTCTTTAATGTTTTTACTTTGGCAGGAGATTCTACAACAAGAAGCGGTTTTGCCACGATCGTTCCTCTCTTTTAATAACGTTTTATGCGTATCCGTGTAACGCCGGCTGCCTGAGGCAGGTTATTGTTTTCCTCTTGATTCAATAAAAAACCGTTTTCCAGGGGATTGCTGCACTATCCCCTTGAGTTCAAGATGCAATAATATGCTTGACAGTTTGCCAGATTCCATTGAGATTTTCCGGGCCAGATCATCGATATGAACGGGATACGGCTCAAGCGCATGAAATACCATGGATTCATCGGATGAGAGGGATGGTGACGGGTCAGCAGCATGATGCTGTTCTGCTGTCTTTCCGGAACCATCCACATTCAGCTGATGCGAAAGTTCATCCATAATATCCTGGGCGTGTTCAATGAGTTTTGCCCCCTGTTTTATTAACGTGTGCGTTCCAATGCTTTTAAATGACTGAATACTTCCGGGTATGGCAAATACTTCTCTGTTCTGTTCCGCGGCCAGCCGAGCCGTGATGAGAGATCCGCTGTTTTTGGTTGCTTCCACCACAACGGTGCCAAGGGACATGCCGCTGATCACCCTGTTTCGAACAGGAAAGTTGTATGCATCCGGTTCAGCCATCAACGGAAATTCTGAAATCACAGCGCCGTTTTCAGAAATATGGCGGAACAGCTTCCGATTTTCCGCAGGGTAAATCCTTTCCAGCCCGCTGCCAAGCACAGCGATGGTTGTTCCTTTACCCG
>JAABPS010000354.1 GCA_011391835.1 Desulfobacteraceae bacterium | reverse complement strand
ACGATGTGCTTGAGGGACCCAACTCGGTGATATGGGATCAGGCTGAAAACAAGCTGCACATGAACAAGGCTATTCTTCAAACGCTGATCCATTCGTAGAGTTTAAGGAAATATGGAGCAGTAAAGAAATTGTATATGACAGGAGTACGGTGGTGAAAAAAGAGATTAAAAAAGTCGTGCTGGCTTATTCTGGAGGGCTTGATACCTCCGTGATTCTCAAGTGGCTGATTGAAACGTATGCTTGTGACGTCATCGCTTTTTCAGCGGATATCGGGCAGGGTGAAGAGCTGGATCATTTAGAAGAAAAAGCATTACGAACAGGCGCATCCAAAGTATATATTGATGATTTGAAAGATATTTTTGTCAGTGATTATGTCTTTCCCATGTTTAGGGCAAATGCGATATATGAAGGGCAGTATTTGCTGGGGACTTCCATTGCACGGCCCTTAATTGCAAAACGGCAGATGGAAATTGCCCACATGGAAGGTGCGGATGCAGTCAGTCATGGAGCCACAGGCAAAGGGAATGACCAGGTTCGGTTTGAGCTATCTTACCTGGCTATTGATCCGCATATAAAAATCATTGCTCCCTGGCGTGAATGGACACTGAACTCGCGGGAAGCTCTCATGACATTTGCCAAAGAACATGATATTGACGTGCCTACAACCAAGGCAAAACCCTACAGCAGTGATCGAAACCTTCTGCATATCAGCTATGAAGGGGGAGTGCTTGAAGATCCCTGGACTGCGCCGCCTGAGGATATGTATACCCTAACTGTTTCACCTAAAAAGGCACCCGATACATCCGAACAGATTGAAATTACATTCAAAGAAGGAAATCCGGTTTCAATAAACAGCAAAGATCTTTCACCTGCAGACCTGTTAGCGGAATTGAACAGACTTGGCGGCAAGCACGGAATCGGGAGAAGTGATATTGTCGAAAACCGGTTTGTAGGCATGAAATCGCGGGGGGTATATGAAACTCCAGGTGGAACCATTTTACGAATGGCCCATCTGGCCGTTGAATCCATTACCATGGATCGGGAAGTAAAGCATATTCGTGATTCCCTGATACCGGACTACTCACGGCTGATTTATAACGGCTTTTGGTTTGCGCCGGAACGGCGGCTCCTGCAGCAGATGATAGATCAGACCCAGGACAATGTTTCCGGAAACGTCCGACTTGAACTTTACAAGGGAAACTGTACCGTTTTAGGGCGTCAGTCGGATTACTCTCTTTATCGTAAGGACTTTGCAACCTTTGAAGCGGATGACGTGTACAAACAAAATGATGCAGAAGGATTTATACGATTGCATGCGCTGCGATTGCGCATTCATCAAATGATGAAGAAAAAGGGATCATCCATCTAATAGTGATTTCATAAAAACCGGTGATATTCAATCGGATATGAAAGGCAGGAACATGGCGAAAAAACCGTGGGATGGCAGATTTTCACAAAAAACAGACAAGCAGGTGGAGACATTTACATCATCCATAGATGTCGATAAACGGCTGTATGCTGTTGATATTGAGGGAAGCATTGCTCATTGCAAGACTCTGGCTGCTGCATCTGTCATCACGAAAACTGAATCCTCCAAACTGATTGAAGGCCTTCGGAAGATCAAGAAAGAGATGGATAGCGGACTCTTTCAATTTACTGAAGCGCACGAAGATATACACATGTATATTGAGGACAGGCTGTTTCAGATTATCGGAGATGTTGCGCATAAACTGCATACAGGGCGAAGTAGAAATGACCAGGTTGTGCTGGACGTGCGCATGTATT
The DNA here is from genome assembly GCA_011391835.1 of Desulfobacteraceae bacterium. Lineage (GTDB taxonomy): Bacteria > Desulfobacterota > Desulfobacteria > Desulfobacterales > JAABPS01 > JAABPS01. Next base: position 1,769 of record JAABPS010000354.1, on the reverse strand, counting down.
TACGTGAGGAAATCACGGCTATCCTTCAGCTTCTCTTTAATCTTAGACAAACCCTTGTTGATCTGGCAGACACATACATCGATGTGATGATGCCTGGGTATACCCATCTACAAAGGGCGCAGCCCATACTTTTTTCTCATTATTTAATGGCCTATTTTGAGATGTTTTCGCGGGACAGTCGGCGCTTTGCTGAATGTCGGAACAGAACCAATGTCATGCCCCTTGGCAGTGCGGCTCTGGCGGGTACAACGTATCCAATTAACAGGGAATATACAGCAACACTCCTTGGTTTTCCGGACGTTTCGAAAAACAGCATTGATGCGGTAGCTGACAGAGATTTCATTATTGAGTTCCATGCATGTGCGGGTATATGTATGATGCACCTCAGCCGAATATCCGAAGAATTGATCGTATGGTCATCGTCTGAATTTGAATATATTGCGATGTCTGATTCCTTTGCAACCGGAAGCAGTATTATGCCCCAAAAAAAGAATCCGGATGTGCCGGAACTGGTCCGGGGCAAGACCGGCCGTGTTTTCGGAGATCTGGTAGCCATATTAACCACAATGAAGTCACTTCCCCTTGCGTACAACCGGGATATGCAGGAGGATAAAAAGCCTCTCTTTGAAACAATTGACACGCTGAAAATGTGTTTAGATATTTATGTACGGATGCTGCCAAAGATTAAGATACATAAACAACGAATGATGCAGGAAACATCCAGAGGGTATTTAAATGCAACCGATTTTGCTGATTATTTAACCAGTAAAGGCAAGCCGTTTCGAGAAGCACACAGCATAGCGGGAAGGGTAGTAAAATATGCTCTGGCTAAGCAAAAGGAGATCACTGAACTTTCAATGGATGAACTGAAATCTTTTTCTCCGCTGATACACACGGATGTGGTTTCGTTTTTAACACCTCATGCCATGATTAACCGGAGACGGTCATTGGGCGGGACATCTACCCGCCGAGTGAAGGATGCAATTAAAAAAGGAAAGAATAGTCTATCCAAAGAACGGATGAAGCCGCGAACTAAACACAGATAATTAACCAAGAATTTAACAGGAAAGAGACCCATGGGAAAAAATAAAAAAAATGTATTTTTATTGATGATGCTGTCCGTCAGTTTTGCCTTACTTATTACTACCGGATGCGGGAAGAAGGGGCCTCCCATAGCGTCACGATATGAAATGCCCGCATCTGTGACTGATCTTCAGGGGAAACTGGAAGGAGACACGTTGATCTTGACCTGGACAGTTCCAGAAAAGAGTTCAGGTGTATCCGGATTTATTGTGTACAAGTCAACCCTTGCGGTATCTGAACCGGAGTGTCCGACATGCCCTATTCTTTTTGAACGGGTAATTGATATCCCGGTATTGGAAAAAGACCCATCTGATACGGAAAACAGAGTCATGACGCATAGTGAAGTCCTGCAACGGGGCTTTCGATATGTTTACAAAGTGAATCCCTATATGGAAGGGGGTCGCATTGGAAGCGATTCCAATACCATTGCAGTTACACTTGACCAGGAGCCCGATTCAAAAACGGAATAGTTTTTTTCAGAGATCTGGATTAAAATCGTATGCATCATTTCACCTATCAACATGGGGAACTGTTCTGTGAAGATGTGCCTGTCCGGGTCATCGCCAATGAGGTGGGGACTCCATTTTACCTGTACAGCTACGCGACCCTTAGACGTCACTTTCGTGTTTTCAGCAAGGAATTTGAGAGCATTAAACACCTTGTTTGCTATTCTGCAAAAGCAAACA
>JAABPS010000353.1 GCA_011391835.1 Desulfobacteraceae bacterium | reverse complement strand
TATCTTTGGGGCCCTGAAATGCGCCGCAAACATAGATGCCTTCTTTGGATGTGGCTACTGGATTAAAGGTATCTGTGACACAAAAATTACCTTCAGTGAGCTTCAGGCCTAACCGGTTTGCCAGTTCCACGGTTTCTGATGAGGTTTGAAGTCCAACGGAGAGGACGATCATATTGAACGTTTCGGTTTTTAATTCTCCATTTTCAGTAACATATCGGACGGACAAATCACCCGTATCACCCACTTGATCAATCGTATGGACCCGGCTGCGGAGAAACCGGACACTGTGTTTTTCACGGGCAGTATCATAAAATCGTTCAAAATCCTTACCGTGGGTGCGCATATCCATGAAAAAGATGGCACAGTCCAGATCATGGCCTGCATGTTCTTTGGCAATGACTGCCTCCTTGATGGCGTACATGCAGCAAACGGATGAACAGTAGGAATTATCGCAGCGGTTCAAATCCCTGGATCCGACGCATTGAAACCATGCGATTTTTTTGGGTTCACTATGGTCTGATGGCCTTATCAGATGTCCGCCTGTAGGACCTGATGCGGATAGAAATCTCTCCATTTCCATTGAGGTGATAACGTTTGGAAAACGGCTATAATTATATGCATCAAATGCGGATGGATCAAATGGCTCGAATCCAGGCGCCAGAATGATGGATCCAACGTTTAATTCAATCATCTCATCCTGCATGGAATGATCGATAGCATCTACGCCACAGAAGGCCGTACAAATTTTACATCCTCCTGTTTTGAAATGAATACAGGTATCACGATCAATGGCAGGGGTATTGGGAACCGCCTGCGCATACGGAACATAAACTGGTTTTCGGCCTTTCAGCCCCACTTCGTATTCAGAAGGAATTAACTCTGTTTTTAATTTACTGTGTTCCTGATTAACTTTATAGAGAGTGATATGCCCTGTTGGACAAACGGAAGCACAGGCCCCACAGCCAATACAGGCATCTGCGTTAATCCCAAAAGGTGTATCCACCTTCATTTCCACGCCGCGGCCTGTCAGGCTGATAGCATTGGCTCCAATGCGTTCGCATGTCCGCACACAAAGACCGCAGAGAATGCAGGAGTCCGTTTCGGTTTTAAAGCGGGGTTTTTCAATACCGTATTCTTTGGCCAGTTTTTGCAACAGCGGGACGTCGGGACATCGCGCCAGCAGCAGTTCAACGATCAAACTTCGTCCCTTGTGAACCGCTTCGGTGTCGGTCTTGACTTCCATGCCTTCCCAGATCGGGTAATTACATGCGGTCACAAAGCGCGATCTTCGTCCATCAAAGAGTTCTACCGTGCACAGGCGGCACATCCCTGCTGGTTCTAACGCTTTATGATGACATAGTGTTGGAATTTCGATCCCGAATTTCTCGGCCACCTGCAAAATATATTGACCTTCTTCTCCTTGAACAGTCTTTCCATTCAGCTTGAAAGTTATCATAGGTTATCTTCCCTCTTGCATCTAACAGATCTTAACTGCGTTAAACTTGCAACCATCATAGCAAATGCCGCATTTAATACATTTTTCCTGATGAATTGTATGCGCCTTTTTCTTTTCACCTGATATTGCTTCCTGTGGACATTTTTTGAAGCAGACTTGGCATCCGGTGCAGGCCTCCGCATCGATCTCATAATTGAAAAGGGCCTTGCACACGCCAGCAGTACATTTTTTTTCTTTAATATGGGATTCATATTCGTTTCGAAAATAAAGAATAGTTGTAAGTACCGGATTAGCGGCTGAAGTTCCCAGACCGCAGAGTGAAAATCTTTGCATCATAACACCCAGCTCCTCCAGAAGTTCTATATCACCCTCACGCCCTTCGCCGTTGCAGATCCGGCTGAGAATATCAAGCATCTGTTTTAAACCTTCACGGCATGGATTACATTGGCCGCAGGATTCCTCTTTGAGAAAATCGACAAAATAGCGGGCGACATCCACCATGCAGGTATCCTGGTCCATGACAATCATGCCACCGGAACCCATGATAGAACCAACTTCGGTCAATCTCTGAAAATCGACAGGTAGGTCCAGGAATCGTTCAGGGATACAGCCGCCTGAAGGCCCTCCCGTCTGAACTGCTTTGAAATTTTTTTTCTTGGGAACACCACCGCCGATTTTGAAGACGATGTCTCTCAGCGATATACCCATGGGCACTTCCACCAAACCGGTATTTTTAATTTTACCAACAAGGCTAAAAACTTTAGTGCCTTTGCTATGTTCAGTTCCCATTTTGGCATACCAATTTGACCCTTTCAGCAATATGACCGGGACATTCGCGTAGGTTTCAACATTGTTTAAATTAGAGGGATTCTCACGAAAACCACGCTCAACTGTGTGCACGTATTTGGCGCGCGGGCGACCGACATTGCCCTCCAGTGATGCCATGAGTGCAGTTGATTCTCCGCATACAAAAGCACCTGCGCCGGTTGAAATTTTGATATTAAATGAAAAATCAGTATTTGCGATATTGTCCCCTAATAAACCATATTTCTGGGCCTGTTTAAGTGCGGTCACCAGGCGTTTCACTGCCAGGGGGTATTCATTGCGGACATATATAAATCCTTGACTCGATCCGATGGCTATACCCGCAATCAACATACCTTCTATAATACTATGAGGGTCTCCTTCTAAAATGCTTCTGTCCATGTAAGCGCCCGGGTCACCTTCATCCGCATTGCAGATGATATAACGATTCCCGCTATGTTTGGCGCAGGTCGCCCATTTAACTCCTGTAGGGAAACCTCCGCCACCGCGACCTCTGAGCCCTGACGCTTTGATTATGTCTATGATTTCAGTTGCATTCATTTCCTTCAAGGCGGAGAGAAAGGCCACATAGCCTTTTTTAGCGAAATATTCCTCAATGGAGTCAGGATCAATATACCCGCAATTACGCATCGCAATTTTCACCTGCTTGCTATAAAATGGGATATCTTCCAATAGAGGAATTCCATCAATCGGTTCCACGCCAGACAGAGGATTATCGAGGTTTTTTTCCAGGATACTGCGGGGGTCTTTCATTTGGCCAAGAATCCAGCTTTTATTGAAATCACCATCTTTGTATCCCTGAATTGCGTCAACGATTTTTTTGTCGGTCATATGTTTGTACAAAATCCTCGGTTTGCCATAACTAAATACTTCCACAAGGGGTTCTTCTTCACAAAAACCAATGCAGCCGGTTTGACAGATTTGAATACCTGTGCCTGCGGGAAATGCTTCTTTCGCTTTTTCAAAGGATGCTTGAGCGCCAGCTGCAATTCCGCATGATGCCATACCGATATTGATCTTGATGGCATCCGGGAAGTTTAATCTTTGACGATATTCCTGGCCTATTTTTTCCAAGTCCGCTACAGATTGAACCTTTGTTGAGTTTTGCATCTTCTCTTGTTATCCTCTGTTTACTTATATTGATTTAAAATCTTTTGAATCTTATCTGAAGCTATACGGCTATGCATGTCTTCATTGATCTTAACTACTGGGGCCAGGCTGCAACAACCAATACAGCGTACTGACTCCAGTGTAAATCGCTTATCTTTTGTGGTTTCTC
>JAABPS010000352.1 GCA_011391835.1 Desulfobacteraceae bacterium | reverse complement strand
GCTACATTATTTCGAATAACTGAAGTCAGTCTTTCGATTGAAATTTCAGCCTTGACAGGCCCTCTGGTTAGTGATATGCAATCACCAATCCTGAGGAACTTCTCATCGTGCTGTCCGACAAGCCGTTGCCCGCAGAAGAGATACCCTTTGTTTCCGCTTGTTTATGCAGATTATGCAGACAAGAATAAAGTTCATGCCGTGATCTTCGGCATAATCATGTAAGGATAAAAAGATCAGCAATGAATTGGCGCATCTTCGCACCGGAGGTGATTATTCAAGCCCTGCTGTGGGGTATCCTGTCGAAAAGGTGTTTGAGGACAAACCATGGAAAAAATATCATACCGTTTGGGAATTGGCGCACTAACACTTATTCTCCTGCTCTGCGTTAATTTCACACCTCTGTCGGCCAATCCCAAAGATTTCCCTTTTGCTCCGGGAGAAAAACTTGAATATCAACTGCGCTGGGAAAATGTGCCGGCCGGGTCAGCCAGGCTTGAGGTTTTGCCGGTGAAAACTATCAACGGCCGGCAAGCCTTCCATTTTGTCATGACTGCTGCATCCAACACCTTTGTCGATATCTTCTATAAAGTCAGAGATCGCATCGATGCCTTTGCCAATGTGGAAATGACACGCTCAGTGCACTATGCAAAAAATCAGCGCGAGGGAAGCCACGAGAAAAATGAAGTCATCAAGTTTGACTGGAATAACAACCGCGCGCACTATTCCAACTATGGAGAAAAAAAAGATCCGATCTCCCTGCTGGATGGCAGCTTTGATCCCCTTTCGGCCTTCTATTTTACCCGTACCATGGCATTTGACACAGGTGACCAGTTGGAACGACCCATTACCGACGGCCAAAAGAATGTCATCGGCCGTCTGAAGGTGGTGGGCCGCGAAACCATTAAACTGCTCAACGGCCGAATATACGATACTTACCGGGTCGAACCTGAAATGAATCATATCGGCGGAGTGTTCAAGGAGAGCCAAGGCGCCAAAATCCAACTCTGGGTGACCGCGGATGAAAAACGCATTCCGGTTCGTATTCAAAGCAAAGTGGTTGTGGGCCATTTCATTGGAGAGTTGATATCGGCCGGCGGTTTGCAATGAGGTATGTTGAAAAAAGAGGCAATGTTAAGGCATAGATTAAAACGGAGGTTTCAGAGCTCTTCGGGAGTAAATGCCACAACATCGTCGATTATCGTTGTGTCGGCAAAGAGCATGACAAGCCTGTCGAGACCAAGGGCGTTTCCGGACGCATCCGGCATGCGTAAAAGTGATTCAAGAAATTTTTCAGGCATGGGATATGCCATCTTACCCGCCTTTTTGCGGAAAGCGAGTTCCTTCTCGAAGCGTGCTCTCTGCTCTTTGGGGTCAGTCAGCTCCGTGAAGCCATTGCACAGTTCGACCCCGCAGATATAAAGTTCAAAACGCTCGGCTATCGAAAAGTTCCCGGTTTTTAGTTTTGCAAGGGCTCCGCAGGAAGCAGGATAATCATAAAGAAAAAGGGGTGTGTCTTGTCCAAGGGCGGGTTCAATTTCAGCCATTGTTTCATCGAAGCAGTCTTCTGAAAGAGCTTTATCAACAGATATGGAAGAGTGTTTATCAAAAGCTTCGGCTACGGTCATTCTTGTCCATGGTTTATCGAGACCGATTCTGCTGCCCTGATATTTTATTGAATTGCCTGCCCCGGATTGTAAAGCAACAGCTTTAATAAGCGCTTCTGTTTCCTCCATCATGTTAAAATAGTCCGAGTCCGCACGGTACCACTCCAGCATTGTAAATTCAGGAATATGCCTCGAACCTCTTTCATTTCGTCTGAAACACCTGCATATCTGAAATATCCGGGGATAGCCCGAGGCAAGAAGGCGTTTCATGCATAGTTCGGGTGAGGTTTGAAGGAACAGGTCTTCGGACTCTATCGCGTCTATATGGGCTTCGGGGGCAGGGGCGGGAATCCTTATTGGAGTTTCCACTTCAAGGTAATCGTGTTCTGCAAAAAAGATGCGGAGCGACTTAATTATATCCGCCCGGAGTTTTAAATTATTATTATGATATGGAAGATTATAAGTTAAGACCATTTCTTCGATTGTGTCTTGGTGCTTGGATACAATTGAAGCTCCCCGCCTCAGAGCGGTCGGGGAATCTTCACCGTAAGGAATATGATCTGTTTATAATTCGCTCGCTAACCCCGCCGCAAGCAGCGGGGAATGCGCTCGCTGTTTCGGTTCAATTCGGAATTTTCTATACCCTTTATCCGAAAAAGCGTTATAAATTGAAATTTTAAAACTTTTCATGTTTGAATAGTTGCATATCAAATATAACAGGAAATAACAACTTAAAGACAGTCTGGAACAACTGTATCCACCATCCCACCCGCCACAACATAAAGTGCCTGTTAAAACTTGACATACAAGACAATTTCTGAGATCTATCAAATCACGAAAAGGGAATTCTTATCCATGTTCATAACTGGAGAGTATAACGTTAAAATGACAATAAAGAAAAAGAAAGGAGTAGGTTAAATGCATCGTTTTTCAAATCTCAATTTGAATTGGACTGTATTCTTTCTCTTATTTATCCTCCTAACCGGAGGCTGCGCGACAACGGCACCAATATATCACAAGTCTTTAGACTCCAATCTGACCAATCAGAATTACAATACCAAAGTTATCAGCAATGTTAAAAATGAAGAAATTAGTATTCGAGTAAAAACAGAACAGGTTGGTTATGCTCCCAACACAGGAGCTTTGGTACAATTGGCTGCGGTGTTGATCGTAAAAGGGATCAATAAGTCAGAGGGTAAAAAAGCCGAAGCAAGGATGGCCCCTCTACTTGAGGCTACGGCTGATGTAAATTTCCGCACTCAATACTGGAATGAATTGGAAAAAGCCCTTTCCCAATCACCTTGGTTAAAGAGGGAGAATTTGGATAAACGCAGTGTTTACCTGACTCAAAAAGAATTAGATGAACTGAAGCCTCCTTTCTTGCTTCTGTATACATTCTATGAGTTATCAGAAAATGCTCAGGTTTTGATTGTTCAAACAAAAGCTAATCTTTATTTGAAAGATAGTAAGCTCTCGGATTATTTTGGGTTGTGCACTTATTTTTCTAATCCTATTGGAAAAAACGATGAGGTGGCTGAAAAAGCCATCGCCCTCTGGACGGCCAACAGGGCATCCGCCTATCGTGAAGCGCTGGAGGACGGCATTAAACAGAATATAAATATGTTGCGGCATGATCTTTTAGATAAACCGGCCAATCCAGGCGATGAAAAAGGAGAAGTAGCCAGGCTACGATTTCGCGATCCCTTCTCGGGTGTTTTGGATATGTGGGAAGGCAGAGTCCAAACCCGAAACGAAAATCGAATAGTTATAAGGGAACTAGACGGCAACCTGTTTTCTATCGGAACCGGCTTAATAGAATAACCCAACCTTGGAGATAAGAGTGTCAATGAGAACAAAGGTTTCCATGGTCCTATCATTTTGGTTTATATTGGTGGCCTGTTCGGCCGGAAAACCGGTCCATGTGCAACTCAATTATGCACCGGAGAATCAATGGGAAA
>JAABPS010000351.1 GCA_011391835.1 Desulfobacteraceae bacterium | reverse complement strand
TTTTTGTACAATTTCTCTCCATATCTTTTCATAATAAGGACCTAGCTCATAATCCCATGCGTGCAAATGAAAAAACCAGTTCTGCCCTTCTAATGCCTGATCTACTTTAGTTGAAGAAGCGCCGGTCCAGACTGTTATTTTTTGATATTTTTTCAGCAACGGTGCTATTTCCATGGTTATCGTGTTGCCTATACCGCCGACTATTACATCAACCTTGTTCGTATTAACCAATTTTTCTATAGCGGCGACGGCTTTATCCGGCATTCCTTCATCATCAACCAGAACCAGTTCCACCTGTCTGCCCAATAAACCACCGGCGGCATTAATCTGCTTTACGGCAAGCTGCATGGATCTGGATGCATCTTTTCCGGTAATATCAGCCAGAGGTAAAACAGCGCCTATTTTAATGGTCTCCGCGGCAATTGCCTTATTTTCTATGGAAAAAGAAAAAAGGAGGCTGACTGCAATGACCGTTGATATCAAAAACATACTTTTTTTCATCATTAATAAACCCTCCCGAAAATTTTAATAGACGCGATTAATAAGCATATCAATTACCTGCAGCCTTTAGCGCTGCATAAAATATTACTCTTTTTTTTATACCGACAGTTTTCCGGATATTTGTCGACTTGCTTGTCGAAAGAGGCGGGATCAACCTCATCATGATAGAGTGAACGTACAAATGAAACATTGAAGCACTTCCTCACCGAATTTAGAATTATCGTAAAGTTATCTTCAATTTACAGGTATTTACTAACAGGAAACGCTATTTCTGTCAAGAAATATGAAGAAACCAAGGCGTCAGTTACTAAAAGATCAAACTGTTGCCTTAAAACAAAAAACATCCGAAAGCATTACCCGAATTGATCACTGCTTGATATTTCCAAAAAACTGGTGGCCATTCCGGCCATGCGATTTGACAGAATACATAGCCATATCGGCATTTTTCATCAAAGAATCAATATCTTGGCAATCATCAGGATAAATGGCGATACCTATGCTAGTACTTATGTCAAACTTGCAGCTGTCGAATACAAATGGTTGTTGAATAATTTTTATGATTTTTTCTGCTACTTCACGGACATCCTCCATCCGCACTATTTCCGGTAACAATACAATGAATTCATCGCCTCCAAAGCGGGAAACAGTATCATTTTGGCGCAGCAGACCGGTTAGCCGTATGCCTATCTCTTTCAGCAACAGGTCACCTGCAACGTGTCCTAGCGTATCATTAATATTTTTGAAACGATCGAGATCAAGCATCATTACCGCCAGTTTATGTTTGTTGCGCTTGGCATGAGTAAGAGCCATTTTAAGACGATCCACAAACAGAACTCTGTTAGGCAATCCAGTTAAGTTATCATGCGTAGCTATATAATTGAGTTGTTTTTCCGTCTTTTTGCGTTCGGTGATGTCATGGCCAACGCACCGAAACCCAAAAATCTTGCCTAGATTGTCTCGCTTGGGAAAAATAGAAAACTCGGCAAAAGTTATACTGCCGTCCGGTCGAACAAACTCTTGAGGAAAGTTTTTGACTGGCTCGCCTGTTTTATAAACTTGATTAAATATTTTGTAGATTTCTTCCGCTTGTTCCGGCTTGATGAAAGCCCTAAAGTTCAGCCCTGTTAACTCTTTTGCGGGATATCTCAAGGCACGGATTATGGCATCATTGAAAAATAGCATGTTACCTTTAATATCCGTCTCAAAATACCATTCCTCCATTTCTTCTATTATGGTTCGATATCTTTCCTCGGACTGCCGCAGAGCTTCTTCCATCTGTTTGCGCTTTGTGATATCCCTACCCACTCCTCGAAAGCCGACAATCTCTCCTTTTTGGTTTTTCAGGGAAAAACCGACTGTTTCGGCAAATCCCGTTGTTCCATCCTTACGTTTTAACCTATAAGCAGTGATTCTTTCAGGTTTACCGGTTCTGTAGATATTGCTGAAGGCTTTATAAATTCTTTCGGTGGCTTCCTTATCCATTTGCCCCCGAAAATTTGCTCCGAGAAGTTCTTCTCTGGAATATCCCAAATGACGGCAGTTTGCATCATTCGTGAAGGTATAATTGCCAGCAAGATCCGTTTCAAAATAGGCATCTTTCATTTCATCAAGTATCGTCCGGTATCTCTCCTCAGACTGGCGCATCACCTCTTCTGCTTGTGTGCGCTCAGTAACATCGCGCGTAACACCCCGGAATCCTATTGGATTACCTGACGCATCTTTTTTTAATGACGCAGATACTTCGACCTGCCTTTTAGCCCCATCTTTTCTTATGATTTCATAATCAAATATACTGCCGGTTTTCCCCGTTTTGTAAATTTCATTAAAAGCTTCAAACACTTTCTTCGCATTCTCTTTGTCTGCATACTGTCGATGGTTCATACCCATCAATTCTTCTTGGGGATAACCATGAATCTCGCATAGTGATTCGTTGAAAAAGGTAAAATTACCGGCAAGATCAATTTCAAAATAGCCATCTTTGATATTTTCAATAATAGCGCGATACTTTTCTTCGGACTGCCGCAGAGCTTCTTCCATCCGTTTGCGTTCCGTAATATCCCTAGCTATACCTCGGAAGCCAATAATCTCTCCTTGTTGGCTTCGCAGAGGGAAGCCTATGTTTTCCACAATTATAATTGATCCGTCCTTAGCCTTAACCCTGTAAATCATAGCCTTTTCGGGCTTACCGGCTTTATATATATTGCTAAAATAATTATACATTTTTTTAACGTCTTCTTTAATCACATGATCTCGAAAGTTAACTCCTCGCAGTTCTTCTTTAGAGTATCCTAAGTGATGGCAAGTCGCATCATTCATGAAAATAAAATTGCCGGCAAGATCTAGTTCATAATATGCTTCCGCCGTTTCATCGAGGATAGTCCGGTATCTATCCTCAGATTGCCACTTCGCGTCTTCTGCTTGCCTGGAACTATTCTTTTTGTTCATTTTTACTGCTGCTTTAGGCTTGACCGTGACTTTGGTTTTAACGGATGATTTGGAATTAACCTTCACAACCCTTAACCTCTTTAGCTTTTTTCGACAGGAAGACTTTGACTGATTTAATCCAGCCCTACAATAACTATTTGTGTTTACAAATTATATAATATAAATAAACACTTGTTAAGAAGTTTCTTATGTCTAGATTTTTTATCCTCAGGCGGGCAAAAAGTAATTATGTTTTATGAATTAAACAAAACGCATTTCCAATATATAATAAAAATAAATTTATAAATGAAATTAGGATATTTATAAAATATGAACATACCGATAGTTTCTATTGTAGGCAAATCAGGCTCCGGCAAAACAACCCTGCTGGAAAAACTCATTTCCGATCTGACAGGGAGGGGCTGGCGTGTAGCCACAATAAAACATAATTTGCATGGGTTTGACATTGACCATGAAGGAAAAGACAGCTGGCGGCACAAAAAAGCCGGAGCCAGCACAACAGTAGTTTACTCGCCGCGCCAGCTGGCGTTAATTCAGGATATAGATAAAGATTACACATTTGCCGACATCAGGGATAACTACATTAGAAACATCGACATAATTCTTACCGAAGGCTA
>JAABPS010000350.1 GCA_011391835.1 Desulfobacteraceae bacterium | reverse complement strand
CCCTGAAATTCATATTGTATCTTTCCTTTCAAGAAATATTGATTAATTTGATGCTCATTTGATCGGCTTTGTAAATGGCATTAAGAGCAACTGATGAAGATTGAGTTTTTCAGATTTTCTGTAAGCGCCCACACCGATTTTAATTCTGTTTTGTTCGACATTTTGAATAAGTGTCCCAAGAAATCGATCCCATAACGAGAAGATGGTCGAATAATTGGAGTCTCTTTCTTTAATAATGACAGAATGATGAATCCGATGCATAGATGGCGGAACAAAAAGTATCCACCACAGTTTTTCAAACCATACGGGAACCTTAAGGCTGCTGTGGTGAAATTGAGCGCACAGGACAAGGGCACTTTCAAAAATCAGAACGCCGATGGGGCTAGCGCCTAAAAAGTAAATCAGAGATATCTTGATTACTGCTGAAATGGCCAGTTCGCCGACATGAAACCGGGTAGCAGTAGAGACATCCATATTCAGGTCGCTATGATGCACTCTGTGAAATCGCCACAAAAAAGGCACTTCATGATTCAGCAGATGCCATAGATACAGTATAAAATCCATACATACTACGGTGGTGAGTACCTTTGCCCAGACGGGCGCATGAAACATGTTTAAGATGCCAATGGCATGCGTCTGAGTGTATACGGCTGTAGAAATAATAAAAGTTGAAAAAAGAAGGTTTAGAATAGCGCTGTTTAAGATTGTCAGGCTTAGATTGTTCAGCCATCTTTGTGTTTTTGACACAGAACTTTCTCTGTAAGGGATAATACGTTCAAGGATAAGAAAAAATATCAGCCCTCCGCCAAAAAGCAAAGGCCGAATATTTATTTCTGTGAAAGCAAACATAGGTTCTTTTCCTTTAGCGGCTCATGTTATATATAGTCATCCATTAATCGCCCTAATGAGTGTAAATGAGCTTTTTCGTCCTGTGCAATCTGGTACAAAATATCTTTTGCAGTTTTATCTGTGGCTTTTTGTGAGTATCGTGAATACAGATCAAATGCCTGGGTTTCAAGCATCATGGCTATATTTAATATGCCCGGGACGTCTTGCATGACCGGGAGGTTTTGCTCGATAAACTCATCGGTGGATATCCCGCTTTCCATTACCTTTGAAACAATTTTTGCTTCGAACTGATCCAGATTTTCTTCTGATTGTGAAACAGATTTGTAAAGGCTAAACAGCATTTCTTTATGCCTGTCTTCAATGCCGGCAAGCTGTGTGAGAAGTTCTTTGGCTGATGCATCCTCAATGCTTTCTTTTATCGTTTCATAAAAGATCCACATTCCTTCTTCCATGCCATAGGCAAGTATGATGATTTCAACGGAGGTTTCATTGCCGGTTAAAAGGGTCATGCCAAACTCAGCGGGTCCCTGGACAGTAAGACCCTGCCACGCCTTAATGCCTCCGCTAAGATTAAATACATCCTTAAATCCTTTTCCGGATAAAAGCTGCGCAGCGGCACGGCTGCGCCCGCCTACGGCGCAATATGTTATAACCGGTTTTGCCGGGTCCAGTTCACCCAGTCTGTCCATCAGTTCAGGCAAGGGAATAAGGGTCGCGCCTGGGATTCTGGATTGTTCGTATTCTTTTTTTTGCCTCACATCCAAAAGCGTATAGGTGCCTTCGGCGTGTTCGGCCATATAGGATTTGGCTTCCTGGGACTCCATTGAGTTAACAGGTGTAACAAGCTGTTTCCACTTCATGATGAATTACCCCGGTTAATATCTAAGGAAATGTTATTTTGGTGAATGAAATCGTATTATAACTAATTTAGGGCTTCCATACAAACTGAATTAGCGGATTAAAGCGAAAATCCAATAATTCATATAATTGTAGTAACATGTCCGTTTATTTAAAACATACATTCCGCGGGTTCCATTTTCATTGCCTGGAACAGCATATACCTGATTCTGCTCAATTATTCATAATGAGTCCACATACGGATTATTTTTACGATGCGTTCATCCTCGATAATTTCATATACCAATCTGTGTTGAATATTGATACGTCGGGAGTAAGCGCCTGCCAAATCGCCGAAGAGCTTTTCAAAGAAAGGAGGTGTTTGATAAGGATTATCACGAAGGATTTGAATTAATTGCTCAGCTTTAGCCCTGAGTCCCGCGGCAGATAATTTTTTGGCGTCCTTTTGCGCTTGCGTTGTAAAAACAACCCGGTAGCTCACCAATCGATTTCCTCTTTGCACTCCTCAATCGGCGTTGCCAAACCTTCGCGAATAGACTCGCGCATTCCCGGAATGTTCAAAAGATACATCGTTTCCTGAATCGAGCGCCAGTCGTCTTCAGATATGAGAACCGCATTACCTCTTTTCCCAGTGATTACGATAGGTTCATGTGACGAAGTGGTTTGGTCGATGAGACGGAAAAGTTTAGTTCGCGCTTCAGTAACTGATAAAGTAGGCATGTTTCACCTCAATAATTTTTTCTATACTGTACGTTAAAGCGTACGCATTGTCAAGGTGGATTTCAGTAGGACGTGCTCTTCAGCGGGCGCGGCTTTTTGCGATCCGCTGCAAGAGCAAGGTTAGACAGCACCATATTTGCCTGAAAGAGCTTCTTCCATCTGTTTGATCGCCTTCCATCCGTTTTTGCTCACCATCACGAGACCACTATAGCCAAGAAGTTGGAGCAGAGCGAGGCGCAAGGCGTGCCGTGCATTTCGAAGAAGGTTGAATCGGTTCTCCGCATCTGCGGATTGAGCTTCTGGCAACCGACCCGTATGAGCTACACTGTCACGAACGCGCCTCAGCAGGGTCAGGTCGACTCCAAGTTTCTGTAGATCGACGTTCCACATTGATGCAAATTTCTCCACTTGCTGATGAAGGCTGTGCCAATCCAGGGCCGAAACAACTCGACTACCCCAAAAGCCATCTGGGTCACTATATGAATGATCCTGCCTCCAATCCCTAAGAAGCCCTTTGATCCTTGACCGAAGGCATAGCAGGTCAGCTGGAAGTGTAGCTTTCTCCACCCAGGCCATGGAAAGGAATTCCCATATCTGCATGATTGCGAGCAAACGAGTATCCAGGTATGGCCCTTCGGAGAGGTTGATGTATGTTGTAGCCAACCGAACCAATGCCTGTTGTTCTGGCGATAGGGCTTCCATTGCAGGGAGAGCAGTTGCTATGAAGTCGTTCAATTTGTGGGAGGGAATAGCAGGCCCGGGCCCCAACTCGTCACCAGTCATGAACCGCCAAGTCTCCAATTCCGAAGAAGGCCAATGAAGAATAAATCGATGACTGGAGACGCCTGTACCTAATGCAAGTGATGCAAGCGTCATGAAAGATTTGGCGATGTCAAAATGAGCCGCGGGCATTTTTCCTGGGCAACTGCAATGGAGGGTCATACCCTCGCAGGGCAGCCTCCACTGCTTGGAAAGGATCTGCGCATGCTTCACCGATGTATCTGCAGAGAGAGTAAGATCCCAATCCTGGTGGCGCATCGAAACAGACCCCTCGAAGCAGTTGACGAGTGGGAATTCGCTTTTTAGTGGAGAATCCTCACCTTGCTCACCAAGAGAAACGCCCTCCAAAACAGAGA
>JAABPS010000349.1 GCA_011391835.1 Desulfobacteraceae bacterium | reverse complement strand
GACAAGAAGAAATAATCGATATCGTGTTGCTATAATATTAAAAAAGGAGGCGTCGAAACGCCTCCTTTTTTATTTTGAGCAATTAGAATAATCTGCTGCCTGTACCCCCGATTACTTCCTGTTCGAATACTCAGCATAGATCAGGGCAGTGGTTCGGTAAACCAGATGCGCCAGTTTCGAAAAAGGCAAGTACGCAACCAGATAAAACACACACACAAGATGGATAAAGTAAATCCAGTAAGATGTATACGCCAAGCCAACAAGCCGGGTTATCTCTGTTAGCATGCCTGTTACACCAAGGCTTAATGCAAGAATAACCAGGGTCCAGTCTTTAAAACTTGATACTTCATCTTTTTTTGCCAGCCTGTTCTTTATCATCAAAATACTCCCCACTATCAGCGAAACACCTGCGATGTTTGCCAGCCATTTCACCGGATTCATCTGTGAATAAGGCCCGTGGATCTTTAAACCATATAACACCACAAAGAATATACTCGTCACAATGAAAAGCCCCACAAAACCAAAAAAAACCAGCATATGCGCCAGTGACCGATCCTTGTTTTCACTGCATTCATCAAATTTTTTGTGCGTGAGAATGGTCAAAACAGCTTTAATACCAGCAGGAACAAGAGCTTTGATGTCCAGTTCTTTTTTATCTGTTTTTCCTTCGCGCAAGGCATTTTCATGAATATCCTTTATAAAGTTCTTAAGCCCCAAAGCAAAAATTGCAACAACCCAAATCTGGAGCGGGATAAAAATAATATCTACCAGCCATGTTGAAAAAAACTTCGCGTGAGCAATCTCGCCTCCTTCTGGTGTAAGGTCCAGCAGACCTGTTAAAAGACCCACCACAAAAAAGAGAATAACGGGAATTGCCAGAAGAACGGGCAGTTTTTTAGGATCATTGACCGCTCGTCCCAGCGCTTTGGGCACAGCGTAATTCATAATCGCATACGACCGTATTGCTCCCAACACATCGCCCGGCTTTGCACCCCGCGGGCAAAGCGTGCTACAGTCTCCGCAGTTATGACACAGCCATACGTCTGCATTTCCCACAAGTTTATCTTTCAGACCCCATGATGCGGCAATCATCTCTTTTCTGGGGAAGGGTTTATGATCAGGGGAAATTGGACATGCAACGGAACAGGTCGCACACTGAAAGCACTTTTTCAGGTCTCCACCTCCGAGCTTTGCCACGTCATCAATAAAACCTACATCCGGTTCAACCATATATGCTTCTGCCATATTATACCTCCTGCATTGAAGAATTGCCTGTTGCGAATCAAATAAATCCCACCCTCACCAGGCCATCCATCTTCAATCGAAAATAGTCAATCGTTTAGAATCCCTTAAACGGATTCGGACCAAGCCCTTCAATCATCGCAACGAACTCATTAATCATCGCTGGAAGCTTATCATATTCGTCAATGGCGATCTGAAATTGAGTCACACGCTCCGTTTCAAGCGCCAAGCTCGATAGAGCGTCTCCTATTTTCTTCATGCGTATATCCGCAAGTTCACTGCCTTTAACGAAATGACATTGATAGTCATCACCATGCTTGCATCCAAGGAGAAAAGCGCCATCCATCCCCTGTGCCAGAGCATCCTTTATCCAGATAACATTCACAGAACCAAGACATCGAACAGGAACAAAACGAACTTCTGCAGAATAGCTCAGCCTGTTTAGTCCGGCAATATCGATCGCCGGATAGGCGTCATTTTCACACACAAGGCCAAGGATTCTCATGGGCGGTGCGTCATAATCATTATCAGACGGGACGCCAATAGCCTTCACCATGGAACCAACACTGTCAATATTATAATCGGCAAAACCGATGATACGTTCCGGACAGGCACCCATGCATGTTCCGCATCGTCTGCATCGTGCGGGATTTGGTTTGGGGGTGCCCTTCGCATCGTCATCTAATGCCCCAAAAGGACATTCTTCGGTGCATCGTTTACACTGGGTACATCGTTGGAAAAAAAAGTCTGGAAACGACATATCTCCTGACCGTGGATGAACTGAAACACCCCTGTTGACCGATTCGATACACTGAATGGCTTTAAGCGCTGCACCTGCTGCATCTTCAATAGATTCTTCCATGGTCATACTGCGCCGAATGGCTCCCGCCGCATAGATACCGGTTCTCTGGGTCTCATACGGAAAACAGATGAAATTGGAGTCCGTATATCCCTCAAACAGACCAATATCACGAAAAGCCGGACCCTGCCGATACGCCATGTTCACAACCGGATCGTCAGCAGTAACCGGAACCATACCGGTTGCTAAAACAACCATATCCGCTTTAACCCGAATCTTTTCTCCCAGCAGCGTATGATCCGCTTCAACAATCAGACCATCACCATTTTTGGAAACACTGACGACTTCTCCTTTGGTCAGAAAAATACCATTGTCCTGTTGAATACTCTTATAAAAATTTTCATTTAAACCCGGTGTTCGCATGTGCTGATAGAAGATATAAGCCTTTCCGTCATTATAATCTTCCCGCACATATTTGGCCTGCTTTAGAGATACCAGGCTGGTAACGGCCCCTGCATATTTAAAATCACTGTCATCGCCACTACCCCCGGGACTCTGGACAAACACAACGGATTTAGCTTCCTTTCCATCCGAAGGTCTCTTAATGATGCCATTTGCCGCTATTTCTTCAAACTGAGCATTGGTCACAACATCCGGCAGAGATCCAAAGCCAAGATGGGCAAATTCATCCCCTTCAGGTTTGTAAGGCCGCCATCCCGCAGCAAGAACCACCGCACCAAATTTTTCGCCATTCGGATCAAGAGTCAGGATATCTGTCTTCCCCTTATTGTATTCCATATATTTTTCATGCTGTTTTTCCGCATCCAGTTCCTTGCCGTTTTCATCAAGCTTCATCTCATCCGGCAATGGATACGGCACGTCAAATTCAATCTTTTCGCCCGGTTTTTTCAGCGTCACCGTAAAATCGCCCGGCTCGCCCGCTATACGCGCAACAACCATGTTGGTTTTCACTGTTATATTCGGATAACTGCTCAGCTCTTTTATTTTTGACGCAATAACAGGTGAAATTAACTTTTCATACGGGTTTTCCAGGGGAAGTTGCTTCCGAACTTTAGCAGCATATCCGCCAAGGGATGATTCCTTCTCCACAAGAGTAACATCATAACCGGTCTTGGCAGCATCGATTGCCGCTGAAATACCCGTAACTCCTCCACCAATAACCAGAATTTTTTTACATATGGATTGGATCAGATAAGGCTCTGGAATATTTACTTTTTTAATTTTTGCCAGCCCCATCTTCAGGTAATCTTCAGCAAGCATCTTAACTCTGTCAAAGTGGGCTGTACTGCCTTTCTGCTCTTCTGTGAGTGCCGGGAATTGAGACCGTGGATGAGACCATACTACCTGCTCTCTCAAATTAACCCGATCAACAATACATCCGTCGAATTTAAAAACATCATAATTTACCCGCCGTGAACAGCCGGCGATGACGAGTGCATTTATTCCCTTTTCTGCAATATCTTTCTTGATAAGATCAACTCCCTCTTTTCCGCAAAGAAAAGAATGGG
>JAABPS010000348.1 GCA_011391835.1 Desulfobacteraceae bacterium | reverse complement strand
GTCATTGTAATGTTTTTCTTGGAAGTCGTGGGTGATTTTTTTGTCAAAGGTAAATTTGATTATGACTTTGGATGGATATTGCTGGTATTGGCAAGTTTTATTATATGGTTTGTCTTAAGGTATTTGAAAAAATATACCCGCATTCTACATGTCGAAGGAAGATAAAAAGTTTAATATAGCGCTGAAACAGCAGGCTGGTTGTTTATCATGAAAAAGAAATTGACGAAACTATTAGCGGCTTTTGTTGGCATTCTGTTTATCGCGGGCATAGCATTTGCGGAGGAGGCTTGTGAGTCAAAGGCTGCCAAGAAAAAATTGGCAGGAGAAGCTAAAGTGAGCTTCATAAAAAAGTGCGAAGACGATACTAAAGCCGCAAACAAACATGCCAGCCGCGAAGCCGAAAAAAAGGAAAATATGTCAGGCATAGCAAAGGGCAGCCTGTTGAAGATGCTCTTTAGCCTGCATAAGTTAAATTACGATGGCTGACATAAGCAAAAAATATTCAAGATTTCTTAAAAATTACACCAAATAAATATATCGAATTAATTAATCGTCAAAAAATTGCATAATGGCAACTTGACATAATTACCATGATATCCCCACATGGCTTTTGGTATTTATTACCGTAAAAATAACGAATGTTTAAGTTAGAATATATTGATTTTATGATGCAATTCCCTCTTTTTATTTTCTAATAAATAAAGTACGATTACGCTAAGCTTTGAAAAATACCCGGTGGTATATATTAATCGGTAAGGTAAGGATCACCAAGATGAGTTCATTATATGAAGAAGGGATTGAGTTTATATTTCCGGGAATATACAAGGCGTATACTCGTGAGTGGGCTGA
This sequence comes from Desulfobacteraceae bacterium, assembly GCA_011391835.1. Classification (GTDB taxonomy): domain Bacteria; phylum Desulfobacterota; class Desulfobacteria; order Desulfobacterales; family JAABPS01; genus JAABPS01. Next base: position 2,736 of record JAABPS010000348.1, on the reverse strand, counting down.
GAAATTTATTGATATAGGCGAAATATATTTTACTAATTTAGAAATATTCAAAGCTGATGAGGATCAGCAGCGAGGCGATTCTTTGGAGGGCACAAGCATTACAATACGTCAAGGTGTCAGGTGTACCGGTGGTTACTCATGTCCGATTTTTGTGTGGTGTAGTACGATGGAGACAGACCCTGCAGTGATATTGGACACGTGGAAGGACAGAGATGCTGTGGTTCAGATTACTGATACACTTGGATTTGCTAGACTTGTTCGAGATGTTGCTACTAGCTTAAAATTATCGTTGCAGATCGGCCCTGTAACATACGATAAAGACGCGGGTAGTCATCGAAAATATGATTGGGCTGAAGGTATTTTCCAAAAGAACATTCGGTTTAATCCCCAGAAGGAATTTCGTTTCGCATTGGTTGGTGACTTTAATACAAAGAAGAGCAAAGAAATAATCTTAAAACTAGGAGACTGCAGCAAACTTGCACGTATATTATAAAAAAAATTATCCGAACCAGGCAATGCAAAAACTGGTTCAAGCTTTAGTCAAACCATTGCTCGTTCTTCCCATGTCGTATTTCAGACTAGGCGTGTCGTATAATTTTTTCCATTCCTTGATATAATCAGCGTTTCTTCTCATGAAATCCCATTTGTATCTTTGATATTTGAAGAATTTGTCATTTTCTCTTTTTTTCTTTTGAGTTTTCGGACTGCGATGTTTTTTGCCATTTGTGATACCTCTGTGAGCTAGAGTTTTTAAGCAATAATATTTTTCAGGGCAAATACTATTTTCTCATGATGCTTTAAAGTAATCTTAATTTTTGTAGTGCGATTAAAGCCGCCATTTTTTACTAAAATCAAAATCTTATCTGTAGAATCGTTTCGATTTCTTTTTTTGCATCAGCTTCATTAAATGGAGTAACTTCAATATTAGATAACTTTACTCCAATGTAATGTGCTGCCCTACGCTGCATATCTTGTGTGACTTTAAAATAGTATATTTTCTCTGCAATTACTTCAGTCATTAATATAGGTTCCTTAGAAACTTTATAAGCATAAACAAAAACATCATACTTTCCTGCGGGAACATCAAAAAAAGAAATCCCTGCGTACAATAATTGGTTTAGTCTTTTTGTTTGTTCTCCCACTTTCACAATTATACCATCAAATAACTTTGTGCCGACAAATATTAATCTTGCCTTTCCGGGTTCTGGTTTATATAAATTAAATCCCATTTCATGTATGAGGTCTCCGCGCCCAAAACCAAGTGCCAAATCAAGCGCAGTTTCACCTTTAATGCATTTTGCTTTAAAATTAGCACCATTCTTAATGAGTATTTTTGCGGCTTCAAAATCTGTTACGCTATAAATCGCGTGGATAAGTGCTGTTTCCCCTTGGTAGTCTGTTGCTTCTATATTAGCCCCTTTTTTCAGAAGAATTTTAATTAGCTCGTGTTCTTTATAGTCAACTGCGTATATCAAGGGGGTGCCATAATTGTCCTTGGCGTTTATATCGGCACCTGTTTCAATTAGATGTTTTACCACCTCTGGTTTTCTGCTCCATATTGCATGCATTAGTGCCGTTGCACCATTTTTATCTCTTTCATCAATGTTTGTTCCTTCGGACTGCAACTTTTTAACAGTATTTATTTCTCCTTTTGAGGCGGCTTCCATTAGTTGGCTTTTTGCTGCACAACCTAAAAATACAAATGACAATGTCAGAACAAATAACGTCAAAAAATAACGAAGTTTCATAAAGAAAACCTCCATATTCAGTATATTTAACTGTAAGTTTATCTATTTTTGTATGCCAACGCAATCATAATTAATAAGAATAAATATAACAGCTTTATTTGTTTGAAGAATAAATGTACCGATTCTATTTGTTTGCTAAGATAAAAAAACTGGAAACTGGATTCCGGCTTTCGCCGGAATGACAAAATGATAGACGTATCTTTTTTTCCGCTTCTCAATCGAAGATGATCTCAAGGCGGCTAGAAGGAAGTGCCGCAGACGTATTTTAAATACGTTGAGGACGCTGACGACGACGCCAACGAAGAGAGCGCTTTGATTCAGAAGCGGAGTTATCTTCTTGTTAGCTGTCGATACTTTATCCTATGCGGCTGGCTGGCGGCGGCGCCGAGTCTGCTTTTACGGTCTTCTTCGTATTCGGAATAATTGCCGTCAAAAAACAATACCTTGCTGTCTCCTTCAAAAGCCAGAATGTGCGTGCAGATTCTGTCCAAAAACCAGCGGTCGTGGCTGATGACCACAACGCAGCCGGCAAAACTCTCCAACGCGTCTTCCAGCGCGCGCAGAGTGTTCACATCCAAATCGTTGGTTGGTTCGTCCAGCAGTAAGACATTGCCACCTTCCTTGAGCATGCGCGCCAGATGAACACGGTTGCGCTCGCCGCCGGAAAGTGTTACTACTTTTTTCTGCTGATCCGTTCCGGAAAAATTAAAACGCGAAACATAAGCCCGGGAATTAATCTGTCTGTTGCCGATAGCGATTATATCCTGCCCGTCAGAAATCATCTCCCAGATGTTTTTATCCGGATCAAGCGAATCGCGGCTCTGATCGACATAGGCAAGCTTTACCGTTTCGCCGATTTTTATTATACCGGAATCCGGTTTTTCCTGACCAGTAACCATGCGGAACAACGTTGTTTTTCCCGCGCCGTTGGGGCCGATAACGCCCACAATCCCTCCGGGCGGCAGATTAAAGGTCATATCTTCCACTA
>JAABPS010000347.1 GCA_011391835.1 Desulfobacteraceae bacterium | reverse complement strand
GATGAATCTGACTTCCGGTTGCTCTGTTTCTGTAAAATGTTAGATACAGAAAAGAAATAAAAAGTGATACAACCAATGAAATAAAAATGAGAAGAAGGAATTGTTCTGGACGAATTTGTTTCATTTAATACCTCAATAAATTAAATTTTAGGAAATAGAATGCAATCATTTTTAGCATTACGGGTTCATCTGCATAATTTTCTGATAACATGCCTGATATTTTGAAAAAGAGGCTTTTCTGCATCCGAAAAATATCAGTGGTTTTAAGCTTACAGGCAGTTCTTGTACTTTTCCCTTTAGCTCAAATACAGCCATGTTTAGTTTAAAAGGATTCATCCTTGACATCATATATCCATTCACGCGGGGTGCAGAAATATCATAATCCATGCATATTCGTGATCCCGAATACGTATCAATGAAGCGCAACCGTTTATAGGTTATTTGAAATACGGGATGCAAATTTCTTTTTATTCTAACACCGTTACTTCCTAATAAGTTTGGAATATGAAGTAATGTTGAATTTTCCAGGTCAGTACTATTCAGCCATTTACCCGTATACGGTGTTCTTATTCGCACCTTCTCCCGCTGACTGCCAATTTTAAACTTTGCCTCTACGTAGGAATAATCCAACTGAACTTTGTCATCAATGTCCGAATACCACCGGATCCTGACTTTTGTTTTTAAAAAATCGCTGTTTATTTTTTCAGAAATATATTTCCAGTCTTTTGTATCATAATAGATGCTGGATACCGTACTTTCAGGATATAGGGCATCTTTTTCGCAGGCACTTTTTAGCCATTGAATCAGTTGATATGAAATGCTGTTTGTAAATACAAACTTTGTCTCATATTCCGAAGAGCGAGCGCTTAATCCCACGGGCAATGGAGGGGCTGAATTAGTGTTATTGTTTTTCATCTGCTTGAAATTTATTTGAAATTATATTTCTTTTTTCCATGAACCGAAGAACTTTTTTGACGGATGAATTTATATCTTCCTTATCCGTCTCGATGGTCAGATCCGGATGTTCAGGAGGCTCGTAAGGTGCAGAAATTCCTGTAAAGTTTTTGATTTCACCTTTTCGTGCCTTTTGATATATCCCCTTAGAATCGCGGTCTTCGCAAATTTCAATAGGACATTTAACATACACTTCAACGAATCGGTCTTTGCCAGTTAAATTGCGAACCGATTTTCTGTCGTCTCTGTAAGGTGAAATAAAAGCAGTAATTGCAATTATCCCTGCATCGATGAATAATCGTGTCATTTCCCCAATTCGTCGAATGTTCTCCGAACGATCATCAGCGGAAAACCCAAGGTCCCTGCAAAGTCCATGACGAACGTTATCGCCATCAAATACATACGTGGAGCATCCCATTTTATGAAGCTGTATTTCAAGATGGTGTGCAATGGTGGATTTCCCGGAAGCTGAAAGTCCGGTAAACCAGATGACCGCACCTTTATGACTATGCAGCTTTTCCCGATTTTCTTTAGATACAAATCCATTAAACCATTTTATATTGTTTGTTTTCGTTGAAATATGATTCATTATTAATTTGACCCTATTTAACCTGAAAAAGCCCTATAACTCATTTCCAATCTATAAACACTATCTTTTTTTGATCAATTCCCTTTGCTGTAATTTCTTTTATAAGATCTTCTTGTACGCCAATTGTTGTAATGACTAATTTATCAAAAGCGCTCATGGTGATGTTCGCTAAACTTTCAATTTTTTTTCCTAAAAAATTCTGCCCTGCCCTTTTATCATCAAATACGGAGACCAGTGTTAACGCTGTTTCTTGTAAGGAAATGTAGGCAATTTCAGCAAGATCTCCTGCTCCATAAAATGCAATATGACTATTTCCATTTGCCTCCAAATCTTTCAAAATAAGTTTTAGTTTATTCCTTACTTTTTTATAGAACCTGTATGAATATTGAATATATTCATACGTCAATCTTGCTTTTTCCGCGACTCCAGACGGAGTGAGAATATATTTTACCCGATTCCTCGGGACAGTCGTAACCTTAAAATATCCTTTATTCGCAAGACGTTTAATAAATGAGTTAACAAGCCCCAGGGAAATATTTAGTCTGCTGGCCAGATCTCTTTGACTTGGTGAATTATCACTATCTATTTCTTCAAGAATTTTTAATGTTCTAATATCTTGATCTTCCATAAGGATTAAATACAGCTCCGCCTTGTCAATTACAAAGATGAATAACTATTGTAACTGAAAAGTAATTCTGTTTTATACTGATTTAATTGAAAATAAATACGTTCAATTATTGAACGTTCACTAATTGAACATATTCAACTGATAATGTCAAGCGGAAATTACTTGTTGCGAACCATGGCGGATCGGGAGAAGCGGAGAGAATGAAGCAGCGAACAGTTTAAAAAAAGAACCTGTTTTCAGGATAGCGGCATTCATTTTTTGAATTATCCATTCAACAGGTTCTTTTTTTCTAAAACTGATTATTTCACGACGATGAGATCCTTATTTGCTTCATAGATCTTCATGCCAATCCCTTTGACATTCATTATATCTTCAGGTTTTTTAAATGGTCCATTTTTCTTCCTGTACTCAACAACCCGTGCAGCATACTTCTCTCCAATCTTATTAAGTTTGGCAATTTCACCTACAGACGCGGTGTTTATGTTCACTTTACCTGTAGATTCAGCCAGAACAGGACCTGCTACCGCCATAATCATTGCCACAATAACAACCATGCCCATCATACATCTAAAACTTTTTTTCTTCATTTTTGCCTCCTTTGCATTGTTTTTTTTCAGATGGTTTAGGTTTACTTTCAACCATCTTTTTATGATCTATAACTCAAAAACCATGCCACAGTGATGTAAATATGTTTATTTTTCTGGAAAGTTTTTGGAAGTGCTTTTTTACAGGCGGATGGTTTTTTATTTATATTATTACAATAGGTTATGAATCGTACAGTTCAGATTAACACTTATTCAAGGCCTTGGAGGAAAAAGAACAAATTTTTTTGAATCGCTACGTAATCGAGCATTGCACATATACGTATGCATTGATGCACATATTCTTGTTCAAATTTAAATGAATATCTTCATCAAAAAAAGTACAGATTCATCAAAAGCAAAATTGAACTTCCTTTTCAGATCAGCAAGCAGACAAATGCCATAAAAATGCGGAAAAAATCATGAGGATGAGTGGTGGGATATTTTGATAATTCTTTTACATTTACTTTTTCTTTTCATAAAGTACTTGAAGCATTTTATTGCTTTCTTGCAGACTCTCCTGACATAGTTCATTATAAATCTTTTCTAACTTTCTCATGAACTCAGCACCTGCGCCTTTTTTCCCTGATAGAAGTTTCTTCTTTGTTATTTCCATAATATCAGAAAATGTTTCTATTAACTCAGGTACATATTTATTTTCTCCAATGAGCTTTTCATAAAGATCATGATCCTGCGCCAGGAGTCTTCCAATCAGATATATATTGACCCGAAAAACAGGGGTTGAGCATTTCATTGCCTCGTGAGGGGTCATATTCAGTTTCTCAAACATACTGCCCATACACAATGACAGAAAATGTGTAAGTCCTTGAAATAAT
>JAABPS010000346.1 GCA_011391835.1 Desulfobacteraceae bacterium | reverse complement strand
CGGTTCCCCATCACCCGTGGCTTTGGTGCCGGGCTGATGATGACGCCCAGCATCTGCGCCGCTACACCCGCCAGGATCTCTTCCGTAAGCTGCTTGAAAGCGGATTTCGGATCATCATGGCCACCTCTTTCCTTTCGTTTCTCCTGCCATTCCTGATCATTTCACGGCTATCGACCCGTTTTAAATTTAGAAAGCAGCCAATCAATCCACAGTGGAGCGAACTCCATTTGCCTCACTCCATTGATGTTCTGTTCGAAGTAATATGCTCATGGGAGAATTTACTGATCAACCGTAATCTTTCTTTGCCCATCGGTGGATCGCTCCTTTGCGTAGCCGCTAGGAAGTAAGCCATGGAACCCTTCAAAATCCCATTCAACAAGCCTTTCATTGTCGGTAAGGAATTGTTCTACATTGCGCAGGCGGTCATCGAAAATCGCCATACCGCAGGCGATGGTCCCTTTACAAAAAAATGCCAAGTCTGGTTGGAAGAACGTCTTGGCTGCCGCAAGACTCTCCTGACCCATTCCTGCACGGCGGCTCTGGAGATGGCAGCGATCCTGGCCAATATTAAACCTGGAGATGAGATCATCATGCCCTCCTTCACCTTCGTATCCACCGCTAACGCATTTGTTCTCCGAGGTGGTGTTCCGGTTTTCGTAGATATCCGCCCAGACACTCTGAACATAAATGAATTGCTAATCGAAGAAGCTCTTACACCCAAAACGCGAGCCATCGTCCCAGTTCACTACGCCGGGGTTCCATGTCATATGGATGCCATTATGCAGATTGCCCGACAAAAGCAGCTTTTGGTTATCGAAGATGCCGCTCAAGCGCTTTTATCTCGATATAAGGAGCGATACTTGGGAACCATCGGCCAGTTGTCATGTGTGAGCTTTCACGAGACAAAAAATATTATCAGCGGAGAGGGTGGTGCCCTCTTTATTAACGACCTGTCAATGGTTGAACGGGCAGAGATGATTCGGGAAAAAGGAACAAACCGAAACAAATTCTTTCGTGGGCAAGTGGACAAATACACATGGGTTGACATTGGATCATCTTACCTTCCCAGCGATATCCTCGCAGCATTTCTATATGCACAGATGGAAAATGCCGATCAGATCATCGCTCAAAAGAATCTAATCTATGATCTATACATGGAAGGTTTACGGCCGCTGGCTGAAAAAGGTTACATCCAACTTCCTTTCATTCTCAATGATTGTCGTTGTAACGGCCACCTTTTCTATATCATAACCCGATCTTTGGAAGAGAGAACAGAGCTCATCAGATTCCTTAGAGAGCAAGGCATATTGGCTGTATTTCACTACATACCTCTCCATAATTCTCCAGCCGGACAGTTGTATGGCAGGGCAGGCGGATCTTTGGAGGTTACCCAGCGGGTCAGTGACTGCCTGTTGCGCCTACCATTATATTATGAAATGACACAGAAAGATGTTCAGTATGTGGTAAGTAAGATTTCTCGATTCTATGAAGAATAATCTTTCTAAAGACGGCAAGAAATTTTTAGACATTTCCCGAAAGTTTGCTTTGCGGGACTTGTTCTTGATAAGCATTATTTTCTTGATAAGTTCGATTTACATGTTTTTCTTCAATTCTCAAACGATAACCGAGCTGAACGGAGATCAGAGCGTATACAATCAGCTTGCTGTTAATATTTTGCAGAACAATGGTTTTTCCCAATCGATAGCCCCCCCGTACAAACCATCCATTCAAAGAACGCCGGCATATCCGTTGTTCCTTGCATCAATTTACGCCGTGTTTGGTGTTAATAATTTCGAAGTGGTTAGAATAATTCAAATTCTGCTCATGCTTTGCGTGTCAGTGCTGACTTTTTTCATAGCGTTGCTTGTATTACAGAATAAGACAATAGCATATCTGAGCTTGACTCTCTGTGCCTTCTGTGGATTTGACTATTACACGGGATTTGGCGTGTATAGCTATCTCTTTACTGAGCCACTTACAATATTCTTTCTTTGCTGGGCAATGTTATTCGTTATATTAGCTCGTAAAGACAACCGGAGGATTTATTTTGTTCTTACAGGCATTTTTTTGACTTTAACGATGTTGACAAGACCCGTATACCTCTTATTCCCTCTTGTGGTCATTATATTCATTTCTTCCAGAAGCCTTATGAAAAGAAATATCCTGAATCTTGTTTTATTATGCACAGTAATCTTAATCTGTGCTTTGCCTTGGACCATAAGAAATTATTTGAACTTCAATAAAATTATCGTTCTTTCTGTACCGCTTAGCGGACTTGCATGGTTCAGCGGTGCGATTATCAATAATCCGGATTTTATGCCCTATCCCGATGCCGATTTCTCCAAGAACGGAGTATATCTGCCGCCCGAAGATCTGGAGCTTGCGAAAACAGAACTGCGTAAATTTTATCAGGAGTTCAATTACGGAGGAGATGGTGGACTGGAATTGTTTGTTCATGACAATGAGTTGAAGAAAATTGGATTAAAAATTATACATGAAAATTATTTTGTTTTCATGCAACGATGGTTTTACCGGCTGTTGGGGCACTGGCGCTTTGGAGATGTGGCGAATATTTTAAATGGGATAACGAAAACAGTTGATGCAAGGCAATGTGCTAAAATTGTCCTGAAGGGTCTTGTCCTGTTGATTGTGACATTATCCATTGTGCACGGCCTTAAAAACAAACTCTTCATTCTATTGCTGCTTTTTCCCTTATACAACATGGCAATTTATACGCCTTTCACGCCGCAGATCAGATATTCGCTGCCATCTTATCCGTTTGTTATAATCATTTTCTCGGCAGGTTTATTTATAATATTCAATGCGCTCTGGACACAGTATCAAAACCGAGTCCGGGATAGATAAAAGAAAAGCATTATGAGGTCACCAACCACAGAAGATGAAAAAATCTATTGTCCGTATTGCCGGGCAGCAAGTTACTTTGATTTTCCTTTCTACAGGCGGACATACTACCATTGCCCATCCTGCGATCTCATCTTTTTAAGGCGTAAGGAAGATATCAAGACATCCATCGCCTATTATCGGGATCTCTATTTTGATGAAGAGGCCGAAGACCAGATATCTGGACATCGGACAAATATTTATCGGCTTATTCTTGATCTCCTGGGGGATTATAAAAATCCCGGATCACTTTTAGATTTGGGTTGCGGCTGTGGCTTTTTCCTCAAAGAAGCCGGTGAGCGCGGCTGGCAGGTTTCAGGGATTGACCCTTCCGAAAAATCTATTGCCTATGCCAGGTCAATGGTCGGTGATAACGTTGTTTGCGGAACTCTTGATAATATTCGGGCAGACAGGCGATATGATGCTATTACCCTGATCAATGTCCTGGATCATATAGTCGATGCATGCAGGCAGCTTCAAAAGGTTAAGGATTTGCTTGCACCGGAAGGCATTCTCTATCTGCGTTTTCCGAACGGATCTTTCCATTCATTCGTAATGAGCATGTCCCTGATAATCTCGGCTAAACAGTGCATGAATCGCTTTCTGATATTTCATGAATATGCCATTACACCGCGGTTTATCAGGCGCTGTCTTGAGGATGCGGGATTTACCAATATCCGGATTTCGAACGCTCATC
>JAABPS010000345.1 GCA_011391835.1 Desulfobacteraceae bacterium | reverse complement strand
TTTTCGCATGTGACTTCTTTTTTCAGCAGACAGGGGAGGTATGCACCGGTCTTTTGCGATGCCGGGCGGAAGTATATGAAATCGTTCCGATGGGGTATGGTAGTGTTTCATATACAGATCTTTCTGACGGTCGGAAATTGAAAGGATCTGTGCGGCGGATTCCTTGCCAAACACCGCCTGCTCCAGGCGCAAATTGCTCCGGGTTCGCGTGGTCATCCGGTAGAGAATATTTTTTGATAGCGCTTTTTCAGCAAAACAGGGATCTGCCGCAAAATACACATGCAGGCCTGGCATTTTATTAAAACCAACTACTGCGTGATACTTTTTTGCGGCAAGAAGAGTTGTCAGGTTCTTAATAAATGACTCTCGCTGTCCGTGATTGGTGAACCCCCTTGCGGGCAGAACGGAAATAGTCACCCCCGGAAGTTTATCTCCCTGCCACAAGGCACTATAGACGTCAATGTCATGGCCGCGGCGCAGGCACTCATTGGCAATGCGAGTGAAATCTCTTTGCAAACCGCCAAAGGGGAAGTATTTTATCAGGCAAAAGGCAAATCTCATTTTAAACTCATTTGAATCAGGGCTACCCTATCCAGTTCATGCGTCCAAGTCAAGAAAAAGTCAATGCTTTAACCGGCTTGCTGTTTTTATCCTTTTGTGATGTATAGCCAAAAATAATTGGAAAATTGTTTTTGCATGCATCTCTTTTGTCTGCTATAGTAAATGCCCTATGTGTCTGAGATCATAACGCAGATCACGGTATTTTACCGATAATCTTATGGAAAGGAATGTAGGATGGCAATACATAAGGAACTTCTTGATATTCTGGCTTGCCCCAAATGTAAAGGTGATATTTATTTAAACAGCACGGGTGATGGCTTGATCTGTGATACCTGCAGACTTCTGTATGAGATCAAAGACGATATCCCGATTATGTTGATTGATGAAGCAAAAGAGATAAAAGGATAAACTTCCTGAGAGATGGAGGGCGTTTCATCCATTGGGTGCTGAATCGAAGAAAATTGCAAAAAAAATCTGATGAACACATTTTTATCTTGCCCGATGTAATATACGAACTGTCAATGCGCACATACAAGCAACCTGAACCCATAGTCCCATGAGCCTGCCTCAACAGCCCAAACCTGCCAAACTTGTGATTGGAATTTTTATGAAGGATAAAGCGCTTGTGGAAGACGTCGCTCAAGATCTTACTGATCATTTCGGGCCGGTTGATTTGTTAAGCGCCTGGCTTCCTTTTGATTACACGGATTATTATCACACGGAAATGGGGCGTCCGCTGTTCAGGCGTGTATTTTCATTTTTAGAACTCGTGGAACAAACATTTCTGGCTGACGCTAAAACCATAACCAATGGTATTGAAGAAAAATACTCACGAAACGGATTGCGACGGGTAAATATTGATCCAGGATACCTGCTGCTTGAGCGCTTCGTTCTGGCTACAGGGAAAAATTATTCACACAGGATATATATCGGAAAAGGGATTTATGCGGATTTAACGTTACTATATACAGACGGCGAATATCGGAAGCTGCCGTGGACATACCCGGACTATGCCTCGGAAGATATGATACGATATCTTTTAAAGGTGCGTTCAAAATATGCTTTGGATGTAAAGCAGATGCGATCTGTTCCTCATGACGGGCATTCAGAAGATGAAAAATAATTTGACTTTTTAAGGGTGAAATTTCTAAAAATGATTAAAAGTATGACAGCATTTGGAAGCGCTGAAATGGTATTTGATGGGGTTGCTGTTTTTGTGGAAATCCGTTCATATAACAGCCGGTTTCTTGATATCGTATTAAATATGCCGGTTGAGATGAGGCCCTTTGAGGAAAAAATCAGGCAGTTCATATCCAGCAGGGTGGGCCGGGGACGCGTGGAAGCCCGATTGCGAATAGAGGATGAAACAGGCGAACGGGATGCGTTTGAAATAGACATGGGCAGGGCAGGCAACTACCGCAATGCCATTGCCAAGTTAAAAGATGAATTGAATATGGATGTAAGTGTTTCCCTGGAATTTCTGGCCGGTTCAGGAAGAATTCTCAGGCCGGTGGAAAATGTGAAGAACGCAGATACCACGTGGGATAGAGTTGAACAATGCCTGATTCAAGCCATGGACAGCCTGGATGAAATGCGCGGAAAAGAGGGGTTGATGATTGCTGCGGATTTGTCAAAACGTCTGGATGAAATTGAAACATCCATAAGACAGATAGAGAATGCATCTGAGAATATGCTGCTGGTTTATCAGGAACGGTTGAAAGGGCGTATGGAAGAGCTGACCCGGGGTATGGCAGATATTGATCCGGACCGGATTGCTCAGGAGGCTGCTTTCCTGGCAGATAAGAGTGATGTCTCAGAGGAGATCGTTCGGGCGAAGAGCCATATTGATCAGTTTCGCGTGATTCAACATTCCGGAGAACCAGCAGGCCGTAAGATGAATTTTTTACTGCAGGAACTGGGCAGAGAAGTCAATACTATTGGTTCTAAAACCCTGAAGGCGGAAGTGGCGCATATGGTGGTGGATGTAAAGTCTGAACTTGAAAAGATAAGAGAGCAGGTTCAAAATGTAGAATAGGCTGGCAGCCACTTCTTCAAAGGGGCTGGCAGATGGATTCTGCAGTTATTGATTTTATGCTGGTGAACCGGCGGTAGCTTAATGGTGTATTGATTGTTAAAAAAGAAATGCAGGAGGGATGTATGGAACAGCGTCTCTTGAACATTGGTTTCGGGAGTACTGTGGTTGCAAACAGAGTGGTGTCGATTGTATCGCCCAATTCAGCCCCCATGAAGCGGTTAAAGGATGAAGCAAAAAAGAATAACCGTCTTATTGACGCCACCCATGGCAGACGAACACGCTCCATCATTGTCATGGACAGCAATCATGTGATTCTATCAGCGATTCAAGCAGATACCATATCTCAGCGATTCACCACATTAGAAGAGTCCAATTGATTTTCCATGAACAGTCATAATGACAGTTTTTCGCATGAAAAGAAAATGTCCTCTCCTGGGAAACGGGGTCATATTTTTATCATTTCTGCGCCCTCCGGATCAGGGAAGACAACGCTTTGCCGCGCTTTACTCCAGCATATGCCGGATTTGTTTTATTCAATTTCTTATACCACCCGGTCCCAGCGAAACGGAGAAAAAAACGGGGTTGATTACTATTTTGTATCCGTAGAAGAATTTGAACAAGGGATCAAACAGGGAAAATGGGCTGAATTTGCCACGGTGCATGGCAATTATTATGGTACAGCCGCTGAAACCATCGATCAATGCATCCGCTCCGGCCACGATATTCTTCTTGACATCGATGTTCAGGGCACGGAGAAATTTCTTAAGCATTATCCGGAAAGTGTGACCATTTTTATATTGCCGCCATCCATAGATACCCTCAGACAGCGTCTTGAAAAGAGGGGAACTGATACTCCGGCGGCAATCGAAAGACGGCTCCGGGATGCTGAAAAAGAACTGGCGCGAAAAGATTTATACCGTCATATCATCACAAATGATCATCTTCAACAGGCCATTGATGATTTGATAGCAGTCGTAACACGCTATAGATAAAGAGCCATTCATTTTTAACGGGAAGCAGAGAGAAG
>JAABPS010000038.1 GCA_011391835.1 Desulfobacteraceae bacterium | reverse complement strand
GGCAGGTGAAACCGTAAGCCTATGGAGCAGATTTCTATACAACATTCTTGATTTTGCCGTTCTTAGATCCTTGAAGATCAAGGTCGGTCTGGGCAGGGTAAAGATGGCTATCACCGGCGGGGGAGCCATATCACCTGAGGTTTTTAAGTTTTTTAAGGCGCTTCGAATTGATTTGCGACAGGTGTACGGACAATCCGAATGTTCAGGAATCGCCACCACACATCGCGGAGATGATGTCAGGCCGGAAACCGTAGGTATTCCCATACCTGAAGTGGAAGTAAAGCTTTCTGATGAAGGGGAGATTCTCGTAAAAGGAGAGAACCTGCACCTGGGGTATTATAAAAAAGATGAAGCCACCAAAGAATGTTTTACTGAGGATGGATTTCTTCGGACAGGAGATGCGGGATATTTTGATAAGGATGGTCATTTGTATGTTTTTGACCGTTCAAAAGATATTATGACCATTACCGACGGCACACGGTTCGCGCCTCAGGACATTGAAACCCGTCTGAAATTCAGCGCTTATATTCGGGAAGCCATGGTAATCGGAGATGGAAAGCCCCATGTGACCGCTTTGATCAGCATTGATCTTGCCAATGTTGGAAACTGGGCAAAGAAAAGGAAAATATCCTATACAACCATCCAGGACCTTTCGCAGAAAAAAGAGGTCTATGAGCTCATTAGAGATGAAATCCGTGCAATCTGTGAAAGGTTTCCCGAAAATATCAGGGTCAAATCATTTGCGGTGCTGCTGAAAGAGCTCCATCCAGATGACGGAGAGCTAACACGGACAAGAAAAGTCCGGAGAAGCTTTGTGAATGAACGGTATAAAAATCTTATTGAAGATTTTTATCACGGAAATAAATTGCATGATCTTGATATTGAAATCCGTTATGAAGATGGCCGTATTTCAAGCTTAAAGGGGAATATTGCCATTGAGGAGGTCTATTCTTGAGGACATTATCCGAGATCTATAATTCATATTTCGCATCTACTGCTGTAGTAAGCTACAAAGAAGATGAACAGATTTTTCGAACACGGTTTAAAAGGGTCTGGTTTATTATACTAGTTTTGTCCGCCGCTGTTGTGTGGGTCGGATCAAAATTTGGCATAGGCGCAAATGAATATCATTTTTTTATTACAAACCTGATACTTGTAAATCTCATTGCTGCCATTGGATTGCAGTTGTTGACCGGATTTACCGGGCTTCTTTCGCTGGGACATGCGGCATTTATGGGTGTCGGGGCTTATACGTCAGCGTTGCTGATAACAAATTTTGACATCCCCTTTGGTTTATCCATTCTTGCAGCAGGTCTGGTAGCTTCTGTATTTGGCATTATTGTTGGGTTTCCTTCTTTGCGTATCAAGGGATTCTATCTCATGGTCGCGACGCTGGCGTTTCAGTTTGTCATAGACTATGTGATTATGCATTGGGATTTTGTGACCCGGGGCGCCAGAGGCATTGAGCTGCCGAAACCCTTCCTGTTTGGTTGGTCATTAGAAACACATAAGGATTTCTTTGTATTTTTGTTTATCGCAACAGTCATTATGATGTGGGGCGCGAAAAATGTTACCCGGTCAAAAATCGGAAGGGCGTTTATCGCGATTCGGGATAATGATGTGTCTGCGGAAATCATCGGCATATCGATCTTTCGATACAAACTTCTTTCATTTGCCATGAGTGCTTTTTACGCAGGAGTAGCAGGTGCTATCTTTGCTTCTATGAATCGCACGGCAATTCCTGAAAATTATCTGCTTTTAAACTCTATTTTATTACTTGCCATGGTCATGATCGGCGGTTTGGGGCGGCTGGTGGGAACCGTTTTTGGTGTTGTTTTTATAACGCTGATTCCAGTTTTACTGGATCTTCTTGTGAGTTTTTTATCCCGTGTTTATGATCCAAATATCACCATTCTTCTTGGGCCGATGAAAGAATTTGTTTTTGGCGGTCTTATCATTTTATTTATCATCTTTGAGCCTGAGGGACTTGTAGGGGTATGGATACGGATACGGGATTATTTTAAAATCTGGCCGCTTCCCTATATATCAGAATAGTCCTATTGATTTACTTCGAAAAAAAGCTTCTCCATTACTCAGGTGTTACATACGCAGCGGTAATGCCTCCATCCACAACAAATTCAGCTCCTGTAACATAGGAGGATTCATCCGATGCCAGATACAGGGCAGCCTGAGCCATCTCCGATGCTTTGCCAAATCTTCCCATGGGGACATGAACCAGTCTTCTTTGTTTTTTCTCTTCTGTATTCAAAAACTTCATCAGAAGTTCAGTTTTAAGCGGACCCGGACACAGGGCGTTGGCCCGGATATTTTCCCTGGCATGGATGACAGCCAGTTCGCGGGTCATGGAAAGCACGCCTCCTTTGCTGGCAGTATAGGCCAGCTGCGGGGTGGCAGCGCCCAGAAGCGCGACAAAGGATGCTGTATTGATGATGGAGCCGCCCCCTGCGCGGCGCAGGGCGGGAATTCCATATTTACATCCCAGAAAAACGCCTTTGAGGTTTACGGCCATGGTCAGGTCCCAGATATCCTCTTCGGTGTTCACCGCATCATCATCTGCGCTGTGCATAATGCCTGCGTTATTGAAAAGGATATGGAGATGTCCAAATTGATCTTCTGCTGCCTGCACCATATTCTGACAGTCGGATGCTTTGGAAACATCTGCGAGCATGAAGGCGGCTTTTCCTTTTTTATCATGAATTAGCTTTACTGTTTCTTTTACGCCCGTCTCGTTTATGTCAACTGCGAGAACCGCTGCACCTTCCGTGGCAAAAAGAATCGCAGTTTCTCTTCCAATCCCGCTGGCCGCTCCGGTGATGAGGGCTGTTTTATGTTCAAGACGCATGGATATACCTCCGTTTGTACGTTTCGTATCGTTTATTATCATCCGCTCGTTTGGGTTCGCAGATGATATGACTTGGGACGGGTCAGGTGTTCATATCCAATCCGAGAAAGGGTACACCCTCGTCCGGAATGCTTAATTCCAGTCCAGGCCAGCGCAGGATCCAGATAGTCGCATCGGTTCATAAACCAGGTTCCTGTATCAATGCGATCCCCAATGGAAATGGCTGCCTGAGTGTCTGTTGTCCACACTGAAGCGGTCAGGCCGTAATTGCTGTCATTCATCAGAGAAATAGCTTCTTCATCATCTTTTACTTTCATAATGCCCGCCACCGGACCGAAACTTTCTTCCATCATGATGCGCATGCTGTGATTGACGTTTACCATTACCTGCGGCGCGAGATAGGGGGTGTTTTTTTTATCCGCAGGAAATGTTTTGGGATCAATCAGCGCATGGGCGCCTTTTTGCAATGCTTCCTGGATTTGATCCCGGACAAAATCCGCAGCAGCAGTCCTTACCATAGGCCCAAGTGTTGTTTCCATGTTCAGCGGATTATCCAACCGGTATTTTTTCACCAGTTCAACAACGCCTTCAACAAAAGGGTCATAGACCTTTTCATGCACGTAAATCCGTTCAATTCCGCAACAGGACTGGCCTGAATTAAAAAAAGCGCCGTCTGTTAGATGTTCAATGGCATGCTCAATATGAACGTCATGCCGAACATAGGCAGGATCTTTGCCGCCAAGCTCCAGACCTGTTCCAATGAATCGTTTGCCGGCAGATGTTTGGATGGAATGACCGCCCGTCACAGAACCTGTGAATGCCACAAAATCAACACGATCATCTTCAATGATCCGGGATGTATCTGCATGGCTGAGATGAAGGAATTGAAATACGCCGTTGGGAAATCCCGCTTCATCACAGGCCTGCATGATTCGTTCGGCGCATAAGGGTGTTTGTGAGGAATGTTTGAGAATCACCGTATTGCCTGACATCAGGGCAGGGATAATCGAATTGACTGCTGTCAGATATGGATAGTTCCAGGGCGCAATGACAAAAATCACCTTTAAAGGAACCCGCCGAATGTACCGGGTAAATCCCTGTTTGGGTTCCAGGATGATCTCTTCAAGAGCGTCTTTGGCAATTGAGATCATATACCGGGCGCGTTCTTCAAATCCCTTCACCTCCAGAGGCGTGTAGCGTATGGGGCGTCCCATCTGCATAGTCAATTCCTTTGCGATTTCATCCTTCTTGGATACAAAGGCTTCTACCATTTTCAAACAGAATTTTTCTCTTTCATCAATAGAAACATGGCCCCATTCTTTTTGTGCAGATACAGCGCGGGTGAGAACCTGGTCTATTTCATGGGGTGTGGGGTACGCGCGCTCGCACACGATACTGCCGTCAATGGGTGTTAGGGTTTGTTGCATTGCATGTGTCTTGACGTTATTCATTTTTCATTCTTCTTTTCGCATAATTCCACATATGAGAAAATGCCTGGATCGCTGTTTCAGGATACGAAACACAGGGTATCTTTTGTTTCAGCAGGTAATCGCCGGCAGATCGGGTATCTTCTTTGGAGCCCAGCAGAGATATAAAAACCGGTTTTGAACGGTTTTCGTTGATGAAGGATGAAAGAAGGTGAAACGGATCAGCGCCTGAAACAGCAAACGAGATAAAGACGATTCCATGCACTCCATCATCATTCAATAGCGCTCTGAGAATTTCTGTGGATATTTTATCAAACCCGTGAACCATCATATCCGGGAATATATCCACAGGGTTTTGCGCCTTGGAAGGGGTTGCAATCACTTTTGAAAGCGCTTCTGCTGTCTGATGTGAAAACCGTGCGATCGCCAACTCTTTTTTTATGGCTGCATCGATGCTCATAATTGCCTGAGCTCCGCTAAATGTTACCAGGGCTATTTTATTTCCTTTTGGAAGCGGCATCCATTCAAAACCCATCAGGGCGGCAATCAGCTCATCGATTCCATCCGTGCGAAGAATACCCCCCTGACGCACGGCGCCGTTGAGTACGCTGTTGTTCAGTGCGAGACTTGCCGTGTGAGAGGCAATGGCCCGAGACCCTTCCACAGTCTGACCGCCTTTTAGCAACAGGACGGGTTTTCGATCCGTAACCTGCCTGGCTGTATTTATAAATCTGGGGCCATTTCGGATATCTTCAAGATACATGCCAATGGTTCGGGTCTGGTCGTCCTCCAGAAAATAGTCCAAGGCATCGGACTCATCCACATCCACCTTGTTGCCGAGTCCAATTCCCTTTGATATCCCAAGACTTTCAAGTGAACCGATATATCTCAAAAGCGCGCCCACAAAGATTCCGGATTGAGACACAAATCCAACCCCTCCGGGAAGCAGCATGTTTTGATCCGTGAAATAAGAGGTGGTTAACCCGGTGGATGTGTTTACAATTCCCAGGGTATTGGGGCCAAACCCTCTCATCCCGCTGGATTGAAGGATATCTGAAATTTCATCCTGATAGCGTCTTCCCTGTTCGCCGGCTTCAGCAAATCCTTCGGATGAGATCACAACTCCTTTGACTCCTTTTTTTGCGCATTCCTGAACTGCTCTGGGAACTGAAGACGGTGGAATCAGCATGACTGCAAGATCTACCTGAAAAGGAACGTTGTCCAGACTGGGGTAGAGCGTAATCCCATGAACAGATCCTCCTTTTGGATTGATACCGGCAATCTTTCCTTTAAATCCTGTATCGGTAAGTGTTTTTAAAAGTATGGCGCCAGGCTTGAACGGATCCAGGGAGGCTCCAAAAACAGCCAGACTGCCGGATTCCATGACTTCTTTTAAGGGTCGCATTCTCTTTTCCATTTGAAATATATTTGAAATTTATTGGGAGCTTGTTAAAAGATGTGGCGGAGTATAGTGAATACAGATGGAGGTGTCAATTAAAAGAGACTGAGTACTTTACAATTGCTAATGACTTGAATATACTAAAAGACCCATAGGGATCAATGCAGAATATAAACGACAGAATATAAATGAGGATACGACTACAATGATGAAAGTAATGATTCGGGATAATATGTCGTCCATCGCAAAGGAAATTCTGGAAGCCAGCGGACAAATTAACGTGGTTGTTGATAATAACAAGGAAACCAATGATCCTTCAAAGCTATCTGAAATTATAGGAGAATATCACGGGCTTGCCATTCGAAGCGGCACAAAGGTGACTGACCAGGTCTTAAGGAATGCAGTCAATTTAAAAGTGGTTGGACGAGCGGGTATCGGCGTTGACAACGTTGATGTGCAAACTGCGACCCAGCAGGGGATTGTTGTGATGAATGCCCCTGGCGGGAATACCATTACTACTGCTGAGCATGCCATATCGCTGATGCTTTCTCTTTCGCGCAATATTCCGCAGGCAACCGCTTCCATCCGGGAAGGAAAGTGGGAGAAAAAAATATTATCCGGTGTTGAAATAACCGGAAAAATTCTTGGGATTATCGGCCTTGGACAAATCGGAAAAATTGTTGCTTCCAGAGCGAGAGGTCTTGAAATGAAAGTCATTGCGGCAGATCCGTTTATCAGCCAGGAGGCTGCACGAAAGATGGAGGTTGAACTTGTATCTTTAGATGATCTTCTGTCACGATCCGATTTTATCACACTTCATGTCCCGCGGCTGAAAGAGACCGTAGGCATGATTAACAAACATACGATTCAAAAAATGAAAAAAGGTGTACGGATTATCAATTGTTCACGGGGAGATGTTGTCACTATTGACGATCTGCATAACGCGCTCCTTTCCGGGCATGTTGCCGGGGCAGCTCTGGATGTTTTTCCCACAGAGCCGCCGGATGCTTCCATGCCCATCTTGCAGCATCCGAATGTAATTTTTACACCGCACCTGGGCGCAAGCACAGACGAAGCACAGGTCAAGGTTGCAGAAATGATTGCCCATCAGATGCTGGAGTATCTGACGAAACAGATTATTACCAATGCGGTTAATTTCCCTTCGATTTCGCGAGAGAATCTTGATCAGCTTCATCCGTATCTCCAGCTTGCTGAAAAAATGGGATCGTTAATGGGACAGCTCGAACGGAAGATTCACGATATTACGCTGACCTATAACGGACAAATCGCAACGCTCGATACACGGCTGCTGACCCATGCAGCGCTCAAAGGCCTTCTCAGTTCCTTTGCGGATGTTCCGGTCAATTATATTAATGCGCCATCCCTTGCCAAAGAGCGCGGGATTAATGTCCGGGAGACAATTAGCGAATCCAATGATGATTTTGCGGGCGTGATTAAGGTAAAACTCGAAGGGCAGGAGAACGGGCCCGGAGAAGTATGGGGAACCATCTTTGGCAGAAAGGATCCCAGAATTGTGAGACTTGGAGAAATTTACATGGATGCCGTCCCCCAGGGGCCAATGATTATTATTGAGAACATAGATAAACCGGGCGTGATCGGAAACGTGGGAACCACACTGGGCAGGCACAAGGTTAATATCGGCAGGTTCCATCTGGGACGACGGGATGAAAAAGCGCTGTGTATGGTCAATATTGATACACTCGCAGATGAAATCGTTATTGAAGAATTAAAAGCCCTGCCGCATATTCTTTCGGTGAAACAGGTGTATCTGGATTGAGAGGATGATGACAATGGATGCAAGAAGGAATGGCGCTCAGTGGAAACCCCAACAAAAATCCGGCCCTTTAGATGGCGTAAAGGTTGTCGAATACGGTGTATTTCATGCAGGCCCTGGAGGCACTGCGATACTGGGCGATCTTGGCGCAGACGTGATTAAAATTGAAGCAGGCATCGGCGACCCGGAACGTTACTGGACAAATGTTGCAGGCATTGACATGTCCGCGCCAAATGGTGAAAGCCTGATGCATGAGGTATCCAACCGAAATAAAAGAGGAATTTATCTGGATATTTCAAAGCCGGGCGGACGGGAGATTCTTCACCGATTGG
The DNA here is from genome assembly GCA_011391835.1 of Desulfobacteraceae bacterium. Classification (GTDB taxonomy): domain Bacteria; phylum Desulfobacterota; class Desulfobacteria; order Desulfobacterales; family JAABPS01; genus JAABPS01. The sequence continues at coordinate 5,334 of JAABPS010000038.1, read as the reverse complement.
TGAAGGATGCAGATGTATTCCTCACCAATCTTCGGAAAAGCACCAAGAAGAAACTCGGCATTGATTACCAAACCTTATCAAAAGTAAATCCAAAGGTAATTCATGCCAATGTGTCCGGATATGGCCCGGAGGGCCCCATGAGCGATCTGGGGGCGTTTGATCCGCTGGGTCAGGCACGATCCGGCATGATGTTCGTCACGGGCAACTCTGAACCCAGGCTGATGCATCTGGGCGTGCTGGATCAGGCAACGGCCATTGCCGTCAGCCATGCCATACTGACGGCCCTGTTTGTCAAAGAAAGAAAGGGAATCGGCCAGGAGGTTCATGTATCTCTTTACAGTACCGCGCTCTGGCTTCAGCATCCCAATCTCATGCTGTCAAATGCGTTGTCCGTTAATCCCTGTGTCACATCCGCGCGAACAGAGCATTCCCCGCTGCGAAATGCTTTTTGCTGTAAAGACGGGAAGTGGATTCTGGGCACACACCATCCAGAGGAAAAATACTGGTCTGTATTTTGCCATGCAACCGGACAGGCGCATCTTCTCAGCGATTCAACCGTTACGGACGAAAAGGGAAAGCCGATAAACTATCATAAACTCATCGAAATATTTGACGGGGTCTTTGCCGCAAAAACACGGGATGAATGGATGGAGATTTTTCAGAAAAACAAACTGATGTTCAGCTCTGTTTTGCAGATACATGAAGTTGAAAAAGATGAGCAGGCCATTGTCAATCAGTACGTGGTGCCCTGTGACTATAAAGGAATTGGGAAAATAAACATTCCCGGATATCCTATCCATTTCAGCAAATGCCGGGCAGGGACCCGGCATGAAGCGCCTGCGATTGGCGAGCATACGGATCCGATTATGAAGGAACTGGGATATTCCGATGACGACATTGAAACATTCAGGAAAGACGAAATAATCAAGTAGCACTACGTTTGTCGTATGTTCCGAGACTCTGCTGGCAGAAGATTATAATTCTTGGTTGAGAATGAATTGGGTAACAATGTATCTATTGAGAGGATACAAATTCTTCAAAAACATCTATTGCTTCCGGAACGGGCCTGACGATAAATTCAAATGCAGGAACATGCGTAATTAGATCCTCGCAAAGATCAAGCACCTTAGGAAAAATCTGCCGATCGTACCAGGGGATTGAAGTAACAGGTAGAATTCTATCCAGAGCCTGTTTGGGGCTGATTTTATTTATTTTATTTTCAGACCCATGGCTGATAAAGAAAATACCCGAAAGTTGTGCTTCTCTGTTTTCGGCTATTCCTGCGTCACCCGGCCATGGTGTACCATAGACCTTAAAGAACCTGTTATGTTTCCGCACGGCAATACGGTCATCACTGAATAGAACAATACCCTTCCGTTCAGCAAAAAGCCTTGCGATGGTGCTTTTACCGGCTCCGGACTTGCCCGGGAATATGTAACCTTTATCCCTGATTCCAATGCCTGCGCAATGAACCAAAGCCCCTTGTCTTATGGAGAGGATGTAAATAAGCAGAATTTGAATTAATGGATATCCCACAGGGTTAGAAAAAAGCGCCAGATTTTTTTCACGTTTTAATATATCCTTTTTCAAATAAACCGTTATATTCTTAAAATTGTTATTCATTTTTGCAAGTAAAATCGGCTGTTGAAAAGATGGCGGCTGAATAATCATGCAATATCCGTCACCATCTTGAAAAAGCGACCACGATTCGCCGCTGCTAAAAAGCTGTTTCGTTAGTTTATTTGAGGGGATTTGTCCGAAATGAAACTGTACTTGGATGTTTGAAGACTTAATTTCAGAAGAGTCCAAGGACTCTGCAAGAAAGGATCGATAAGCCGGCTCATCTATTTGAATGTGATCTGAACCATCAGCAATTATGTGAAAAAATATATCTGCGATTCGGAGACTTAGGCATTGCACAATTCACACAATTTTTCAAACGAGCATGATTGAATGTTATGAAGCGTGGGTGATGCAATTATTTGCAATTCCACAAAAGGGCATACCGCCGATAGCAAGCGTCATCGCTTCACCTGTTTTGCATCCTGCTGCCAATACTTCTTCTGCTTCCAGCTTGATAATTCTCAGCTTTGGCTTTTCATAGGCCTTTTTCTTGTCTTTTTCTTCAACCTTCAATTTCGACCTCGTTTAAAGTTGTTTCTGAAATAGTCTGATAGCGGTAACGCCCCATATCGCAAAGGTAATCTGAAGGGATATCTTCCGCACCGTTTTCCAATTCAAAGAAAGCCGGACAATGACCACAAAGCATCCAGAACGCACACGTATTACACGCATATGTGTTTCCAGCCTTTCTCTCACGGATATGAGGAATGACTTCGTGCCATCCAGTTAAAAAGTCGCCATCCAGCAGATTATATTCACAGGCGGTTGACATCAAACATGGCTGGAGGTTTCCATAAGGGTCAATGCAGAAACTGGTGATTCCGGCTCCGCATTGATACAGCGCATTTGACATGGAGGTTCCTTCAAACCTTCTTAGATATTCTTTCCATTTTCTTAGTGTATTTTCACCCCTCATTTCTTTTTCGATGGCCTCTTTCGGATGAACGCGAAAAGAAAGAGGGCCCTTGTCTCCATTGAGGCGAGGAAATATCGCTGCATCAAAACGAAATTTGACGCCAAAGTTTTTAGCCATATTTTCCATAGCAGAGAATTCATGACGGTTAAGTGTCATGAGAATGGTCTTTAATTTTACATTTATGTTATTTTCGAGCAACTGCTGAATTCCTGCCAAACATTTTTCATACGAGCCTGTAACCTGAGTGATTTTTTCATAGGTTGATGCGGTGGCCCCATAGAGAGAAATTTCTACATCGTATGGCGGAAATTCTGCAAAAAGCCGTACAATGTCGTCTTTGATAAGCGTACCATTGGTGAAGACGGAGACCAAAAGACCGTTTTGTTTTGCATGGCGATAAATGGAGCTGAAATCCTTCCTCAACAGGGCTTCACCGCCTGTAATGAGAAGATACAGACAGCCGGCCTCCGTAACCATATCGACAATAGAAATAATTTGCTTCGTTGTCATTTCTGAATGTGGAAGAAGCCGGGTTTCCTCGGAGTTCAGATAACAGTGAACACAATTAAGATTGCACCGGTGGGTCATTACAAGACTGCCGGAGAGGGGAATTCGCCGCTCTGTTGCTTTTTTATATAAGGCCTGCAAATATTCTTTATTGCTGGGCCAAGGAGTTTGAGGGCAATCCATCTATGTTGTCTCCACCACCAGGCCGGCATCAATAAGCTGGGCAATAAATTCCATAAGATCTAAATCCACATTTTCCTTTTCGGCATCGAATTCTTCCAGAATTTTGTCTCGAATGCCATATAAGCTTTTTTGGCCATCCAATTCCTTCCAAATATACTCAGCAACAGATCCAAGGTTAAATATCCGCTGGATATCCGCGAGCCGATCAAATATTGGCACCAGGAGAACTTCACCCGCTATATTACGGGTAACAATTCCCTCCATTTTTTTAAATTTCATATGTAGATGAATGTCCATTTATATTCAAGCAAAAAGTTCATTAGTGGCATACCATGCCTTTTCCTATTTTATTTTCAGTGCCGGGTCTCCCAGCAAGGTATAGATATCCACTAAATATGAAGGCCCCTGGTCCGAATACGCTTCAAAGGACTTTAATATGGATTGTCCTAAGATTTTTTCATTTTCTTTGAACACAGCGTGGAAAAACGCTTTGTCCAGAATCGTTGCGTGTTCATTTATAGAAAGCCCGGTGGGAGCCCATACCGCAATGGCGCCGCCATTTTTATTCAGTATGAGAGCTTCACTCAAGGTTTCATAACCAGGAATCTCAAATCGGCCAGCAGAGCAGGTCATGGCGCTCATAATGAACGGTTTGCCATCATTATTCAGAGAGGGCACATCACCGGTCAGCAATATTCCTTCTTGTGCCAGACGATCCAGACTCGCGTGTCCGATAAAATTTAAGAGCACCGCTCCCTGTTGAATACTCTCCTGAAGATGTTGCCGTGCGTCGGTTATGACCGGATAGGTATCGAGATAAATCCTTTCTGCTGTATACCTGTCTGGTAAAATGGCGGCTGCTTCTTCACTGTCAGAGGGGAAAGGCCCTCCGTCGTCCGGATTATCTGCCAGCATAAGAACTCTGCCGGCCCAGTCACCACCGGAACTATTTTCATATTGAATAATCTTGTCAACGACGGTTTCAAATTCTTCGGTAGTCATGACCGGAAGTCTGCCGATGGCCATTTCTGGGACTCCATCGTTTCCGCGAACATCCACAAGCCGGTTATCCGACGAAAATAGTCCGTGAGAGGTTCTCACCAACATGGGTGGTATCAGATTGTCGCCATATCCAAGGTTGTTTTTATAGTCATAGGTGCCGTCTCCAGCCAGCACAACGTATAGTGGGGCTTTTTTCCATTTTTTATACGCATAGGATAGAAAATCCTTTATAGCCGCAGGGCTGGCAATTCCGTGATTAAATTCATCATATATATCTTCCAGCTCTACCACCATGGACGGAAGTCCCTGGCTTTCTCTAAAACTGGCAAGCTTCCGCGCGGTTTCTTTCAGTTCAAATGGGGCAATAACCAGGTATTTTGCCTGGTTTTGTGTCCTTTTTAAAGCTGAAGGCCTGTCTGCAAAAACAGAAGCAGGAGCACTCAATGCATCAAGTGTTAGAGCTAAATATATGGATGTGGATGAAGAAGGAGAAAAACTGATACGATACCCATTTCCTGCTTGATCCAGCAGAGTATTGTAGATATATTTTGGTCTCTTCGGATTGGTTACGTCAAAGAGAAAGATATCTTGTCCGGTAAATCCAGAGATGGTAATCACCTTATTCCCGCTGCTTTTGCAGAGAAGCTTGTTATTTACAGCATGGTAATATCGGTTATAGGTTAGATCAAAGGAATCCACATAAAATATGCTGTAGGGAGCGCCCGTATCCAGGATTCCGATGACGTCAATGCTATTTTCTCCGTTCTTCAGAAGTGACTGATTAAACGGAAGGATTAATTCATGGGCATCCGTTCCGTTCCAGACGCCTGAGCCGATATCTATCCCATTGAGCCGAACAACCGCATGGTGATCTATATCCGCTGGCGTGTTTGAGGCACCTTTGAGGCGCACTGTTAAGCTTGCCGAACCATAGGCGGCCATTCCATTAGCGGAGAATGTATAGGGAGTTGTACTGGGCATTCCTGAAATGACATAATTCCAGGCCCAGAAATCGTCCGCAGGATCGTCAAATAAAGCGGTCAGGGGATACTTATCTTCTTCCAGATGAATGACTTCCGTAAAAGTTGCATAGGTACTGGGAG
>JAABPS010000005.1 GCA_011391835.1 Desulfobacteraceae bacterium | reverse complement strand
TTTTCGGATTTGACTTTTGATGCCTCCAATGCCTGCGTCCTTCCCACAGAGGCGGATACCAAACTGTTTAATATCATCTGTGATATGAAAACCCTGGATGTGATGAAATTTGCCATCATGAAGCTGTACAATCCCCTTGCAGGCAAAGCCCCGCGCTCTGCCCTGCGTTAATTTTAAATCAAAATTATTAAAAAAGCCCCATGCCGGCCGTCTGCCGCATGGGGTTTTTTAGTTTGTCCTGAAATGTCCTATATCCTTGTCCTATAATGTCCGGTATTTATACAAAGGACAAAAGCACGTAACAGGCTCATTGTCACAGTAAAATATAGTGTTTTTTCGGATCAGTCCGGCTTCTTGGTTTGATATAGACTTTACTTCATAACTTTTAAGACCTTAAAAAGTTGATATTGGCTTACCATATATGCTATAAATCCAATCATAGTTTGAGTTACACTTGAGGCAAGCTATCTTTTATTTTAGATACCGAAGAAAAGCCACATACGGTATAACAATGGTTGAATTAACAAGGAAATCAATCATGTCTAAATATCACAATTTAGTGTCCAGGTATTTTCCCGTTTTAATTTTATGTGTACTGCTGCTTACTAGCTGTGCAACACCCAAAACTAAACTTGGAAAGGGCATTATTTTGGAGCCTAGTTCAAAAATTGAAATTGGCTCTGTTACCAGTGCAAATAATACAAGATATGAAGTTGACGCAGAAAAAATGCTACGTGAAGAACTTGAGAAAGCGCTCCAAGAGGAAGAAATACTTTGGTCAAAAACCACTAATGAAAAGTATTATACACTTTCCTTAGAAATTCAAGATTACGAAATGGGAAATGCTTTTAAAAGATGGCTCCTTCCAGGTTATGGTTCAACTATCCTCAAAGTTTTGTGCGAACTTAATGATGATGTTAAAGGAGTAAACATTGACAAGTTCGAACATAAGCGCAGTATTGTTGTAGGTGGATTATATACAGTTGGAGGATGGAAGACCATTTTTCAAATGGTAGCAAAAGATATAGCTTTTGATTTAAAAAGAATCATTATAGGTAAAGTTCAAGCTTTCTTTGTCGAATTAGATCCGTGGCCAGAAAATGAAACGGACATTCCAAAAACAAAGATATCAAAAAAAATCAACCTGGTGCCATTAAAAGATAATCGTCCTGAAAAGGGAAGGATCGGAGAAAGATATGCGGCTTTTAACGCTTCGATGGGCGATGTTTATTTTAGGAGAAATGTTGCAGATTATCTTTACGAGGCAATTCAGAACGACTTGGTTGCTTCTGGAAACAAATTAACGATTTCTGATAATGACTTCAAATTAGAAGGGAAGGTAAAGAAATTTTGGATTAGCACAAACACTACTCCACTTTACTGGGATGTTATTGGCGAGATTGAAATAGAATTGATAGCTACACTGTCAACGGGCAGTATGAAAAAAATCAATAAAACATACTTAGCTCAGAGCAGCTCTAGAACATATGTATGGCCTACTGAAAAATTTCTTTCGCAAGTACTTTCAGAAAGTGTCAAAACACTCATGAATGACATTCGTAATGATAGTATTTGGCTAAAAATCAAATAGCCTAATCGACAAACAGATGTATTAAGCCTTATTGGTAGGCATATGTTACAACAGTAGCTTATATAAGGCCTTTCTTCGAAATAGCACATTATGTCTATCAATTGAAACATACAGCAATCAAAGTCGATGTCATCATTACATTACGTAATATTCTGTTTTGAAACGTGCATATGTTATTGGTTTGTATTTATAGTTTTAAATTATAATATATCTTTATTAGATTAAAACAGTTAGCACTCATCATACCCGGCTTATTTTCCTTCTGGCTTAATGCCTCTTTACTTTCTCAATCGCCCTGCTTAAAAGTGTTACCGGATGAATCGTCTCATATCCGGTATTTTCCTCGATCTGCCATTTGCAGGTTTCGCAATCGGTGATGACCAGGTCCGGTTTGATTGCATCTATTTTGCTGAAAAGCTCTGATCCGATATCCTGTGAAATCTGATAGCATTCATTCTTAAACCCATAGGTGCCTGACATGCCGCAGCACTCAGAGTGAAGAAGTTTCAATTCCAGCCCAGGGATTTTTTCCAGAATACCGATGGTGTAAATAACACCCCCCATACGCTCCAAATGGCAGGGAGCGTGATAGGCTGCGGTGAGTTTCATTGGCTTCATGTTGGGGATATTGCCCTTTTCAAATTCCTGGTAAATAATTTCGGAAATATATACGATATGGCCAGCAATGCGCGTATTGTCCAGTTCCAGAAGGTTGGTGTATTCATATTTAAGCGCATAGGCACACGAGGATGACGATGAAACAATTTTCATTTCTGAAGATTCAACTGCTTTACCCAGAATTTGAATATTGTGGTTTGCCTGTTTTTTGGCTTTTTTCAAATAGCTGTTGGCAATCAACGGAACACCGCAGCATTTTTCACGAGTGATTATTACGCCAATGTTTAATGCATTTAAAACCTTTACAACCGCTTTTCCCAGATCATGGTCGTTGTAATTCACATAACATCCATGAAAGTAAACAATACTCCTGTCAAATTTCATCTGTGAATTTTTATTCCTTTGAAACCACCCTCGAAATGTTTTATAAGCATATTTAGGGAAACGCCTTTTAGAAGGTATGTTCAAGAAAATATCCAAAAAGAATTTTACAGCAGCTACCCGTGTAATAAAATTAACGAGGGGGCTGAAAAATGTTGCTACCCTTCCAATCAAGTCTGTCCGGGTTAACAGGATATTTCTAAGACTAAATCTTTTTTTTGAATACTTCCATTTTGCCCTTCCGATAATATCTGCAATTTTCACATCAGAGGCGCACGCGATTTCGCAGCGTTTGCAGTTATTGCAGTATTTAAGAGAAGCATCCACCAGTTCTGGGTTTTTTATGCGGAGACGTTCCAGGTCCGGGCCAGACTGTTTCGGGCCTGGGTATAAATGGGTCACTCTGGCTACAGGACAGTATCCGGTGCAGATAGTACACTTGATACAATGGTCAAAACTGATATTTTCCAGATTAATCATGATTTCTTGTATGCTGGCCTGTTTCTTTTTGTACGATTTGCGTACCTGCCCAAAAACCAGTGCTGATAGCTACTCCGCTTCCGGTACCTTCCTGAACTGGATTATAATTGGACAGAACTGCACCCGTGCAGAAAAGATTTCCAATACGTTCACCGGATGGGCCATACGGATTTAGATGCTCATCTGTTTTCACCCCAAACGAAAGAAACGGATGGCTTTGCGGATGAAAAAAGGCCGGTCTGTGCCAATTTTGCCTCCCCTTAGCATACTCAAGACAAAGGCCGAAAACGGGTTCCTGTATTTTTTCTGCATCACTGATCATTCCGCCGGAGAAGAAACTCCCGGTGGAAAGAACGTAACTTGGGGCATATAACCGCGTTTCAGGATGATTTTCCGTATAAATATATTCAACCCTGCCATTTAAAATCTTTCCACCGATGACCCTGTCCCCGGCAATGAACACACCGCCAAGTTCCGCATATCTTGCCTTCAGTGCGTTATCAAGGCGCATGCCAAGAATAGAAGGAGGCAGGGTGGGAATTTCATAAAGAATATATCCGGTCATTTCCCGAAGTGATTTTAAAATAGCATTGTAATTGTTTAAACCTAAAAATGCGGGGATTCCCACGATATCCGCATTTCCGGCAATAGAAGAGATGCGCGAGGCAATTTTATCAAGATCGGGCTTTGAATCAAAAATTCTGCAGATATCAATGGATCTGAATTCATGAGGGTTTTTCGGGTTTAATTTTTCGCCGGGCAACACAATGGATCCGGTGATAATTTCACAGCCCTTAAACAGTCTGTTTTTTTTCAGATTTACCGCAGCCATCTTCGGGTAGTAATCCCTGAAGCCTTCAATGTTAATGATTGCAATCTTTGGTTTCCGGTAAAATGCGTCTCTGATTTTTTTATTAAATACGCTTTTCTGAGAAAAAAACGTGGGTTTTAACGTGCCTATCGGCGTAACGTGGAAATGATTTTTATCCCCGTTGGAGAAGAGCACAAGTGCCTGAGCCCTTACTTCGGCTTGAAAAAAAGAAAAGGCTTTTTGGATAATATCCTGTCCACACTTGGAATAGGGGTGACCGGGATTTTCTTCTATGAACCTGCCCAGTTCAGCATAAGGTTCTTTGACGACATTCTGTCCGGAACGAGATCCCAGCAAATCAATGGACCCGGATGAAAAATGAAGAGCGCTCATGCCAGAGGATATGATCGCACAGCGGAGCCCTTCGCCGGTACATTTAATGCCGCACGTAAGCCCGGCAATGCCGCCGCCTATGATAATACAGTCATAATTCATATAAACTAAAAGTTGCGTATTTCATCTATTGTCTCAACACCCTTGCCGCTTCCCCGTGAGCCGCTGATTAGATTGCCCAGACCAAAAAGCCCCTGATATATCCAGTAGGTAAATTCCATCTCCCTCAGGGCGTCTCCCCAGAAGATAGGTTTGATCCCTTTCCAGCGTTCTTCAAAAAAATCGATTATCATTTTTGCCGCGTCCTCTTCATGGGTTGCCTCATGCTGTGCCATATGGCCGGCAGCGCGATATGCGCACAGCGCGCCCTGGCAGGGCCCCATTCCCACCCGTGTTCTTCGCCGAAGGTCAATGATGTCATTGACAAAAAGATGATTTATCGCATAATCCACTTCCCCGGCGGTCACCATTTCACATTCACAGATGAGTCCGTAACTTTTCCTGTCTTTTTGCAATATTCGATGGGCACGTTCTCCGTGCCGGAAATGGGTAGAGCCTACAATGGATTTTGGAATTCCGCTGAAGCGTTTTATTTGCTTATGCTCTGATGACTTCTGCTCAGAACCGGGGAGAGGAATCTGATGGGTCGTGCAGGCTTTATTTATGTTAAGCTTTGCGCAGACAAGATCCGTTGTCATTTCAGCCATCAGCCGATACGTCATTAATTTGCCTCCGGCAATGGAGATAAATCCTTTCACGCCGTCCCTTTCTTCATGGTCCACCCGGACAATTCCCCTTGAAATATCCCTCCCGTCCATTTTTCCGGAAACGGCAACAAGCGGCCGGATGCCGCAATAAGCACGAAGCATTCGGGTTTTCGATACATTGGGGATGAGTTTTTCACCATCTTTTAAGAGGACTTCGACTTCATCATCATCCACCACTGCTTCATCGATTTTTTCATAGGAGATTTTCTTCGAGGTTGTGCCGATGAGTGATACGGTATCGCCAGGCACAATAATATCCCCGTCCGCGGGTTTGCGGCAGCGATTCACAACCACATTGTTAATCCTGTAATCAATAATAACCATCGATCCCTTTGAGGGAAACATCTTCAGCTCAATACCTGCCTGCTTGCATATATTCTGCCCCCAGACACCGGACGCATTCACTACGACCTTTGCGTAAATCTCAAATGTTTCTTTTTTCAGCCTATCGTGGCAGCAAACCCCAATTATTGTGTTCTGATTCCTGAGAAAATGTGTCACCTTCGTATGGGTAAAAAGGGTTCCTCCCCGCTCTACTGCATCCAGGATATTTGCCGCGGCAAGCCGAAAGGGATCAATAGTTCCATCAGGGACGGTTAAGGCATGGATAATTGTTGGATTGAGATTGGGTTCGATGCGAAGCGCATCCGTGACACTTATTTCCCGGCAGTTGATATCTGCCTTTTTGCATCCCTGGATCAATGCGTGGTGATACTCAGGATCATCTTCGGGAAGGGTGACAAACAGACCGCCCGTATCTTCGATGCAATGTCGTGCGATCTTTTTGAGGATTCTGTTTTCGTTGATACATTCAGACGCCGATTCGACATCCTGAACCGCGTAACGGGCGCCGGAATGCAGCAGCCCGTGATTTCTTCCGGTAGTTCCAGACGCCAGGTCATCTTTTTCCACAAGAACGACCTGAATGCCGCGAAGAACACAGTCCCTGGCAATTCCGGTCCCAGTAGCGCCGCCGCCGATGATGATTACATCGGTTTCGATTCGTTTCATAGCATACAAATTGGTTTTAAGTTTTAGGTTTTAAGTTTTAGGCTATGTATAATACTGTTAGTTAGACCCATCCAAAGGTACGCTCAACTGCCTTTTTCCATCCCCTATAGAGTTTATCCCTTTCCGCCTGGGGCATTTTCACCTGCCATTCCTTATCCTTTGACCAGTTCGCCTTCAGTTCTTTTTCTTCTTTCCAGAATCCGACCGCAAGTCCTGCTGCGTATGCAGCGCCCAGTACGGTGGTTTCAATGATGGTGGGCCGGATCACCGGGATGTTGAGGATGTCTGCCTGAAACTGCATCAAGAGTTCATTTCTGACCATGCCGCCATCCACTTTTAAGGATTTCAAGTGAATTCCAGAATCTTTTTCCATGGCATCAAATATTTCTTTTGTCTGAAACGCAGACGCCTCCAGCACAGCTCGTGCGATATGTCCCTTGTTAATATAATGGGTCATGCCGATAATAAGCCCCCTGGCATCGCTTCTCCAGTAGGGCGCAAAAAGGCCTGAGAAAGCGGGGACAAAATAAACCCCGCCATTGTCCAATACGGTTTTTGCCAGCGCCTCAACATCTGAAGATTTCTTGATCAACCCGATGTTATCCCTGAGCCATTGCACCAAAGATCCGGCAATGGCAATAGAGCCTTCCAGTGCATATACAGCAGGTTTTTCTCCAATCCTGTATGCCACGGTTGTCAGAAGGCCATGCGTTGAATGAACCCTATTTTGTCCCAGGTTCATCAGAAGAAAACATCCGGTTCCGTAAGTATTTTTGGCTTCTCCAGGCTCAAAACATGCCTGCCCGAACAAGGCTGCCTGCTGATCTCCCAGATCGCCGGAAACAGGAATTTTCGCATCCAAAACCTTCTTTATTGCCGTGTGCCCATAGATTTCACTGGATGATCTGATTTCCGGGAGCATTTTTACCGGAATTCCAAAATGTGTGAGCATTTCTGGGTCCCATTGAAGGGTGTTAATATTCATCAGCATGGTTCGGCTGGCATTGGTGACATCGGTAATATGTACGCCCCCTTCAGGCCCTCCTGTGAGCCACCAGATAATCCATGTATCCATATTGCCAAATATCGCTGTTCCATTTTCCGCGGCTTCTTTGACGCCATTCATATGTTCCAGAATCCAGTGAATTTTTGGGCCGGAAAAATAGGTGGCAAGAGGAAGCCCCACCTTCTCGCGGAAACATCCCATGTCTCCATTTATGGCAATGCGCTTGCATATCTCATCCGTTCGGGTATCCTGCCAGACAATTGCATTGTAATACGGCTTGCCTGTATGCCGGTCCCACACAACAGTTGTCTCCCTCTGATTTGTCACACCAATGGCGGCCAGTTCATCAGGATGGATTCCCGCTTTCTGAATAGCTTTTTTAATGACCTGAAACGCATTCTTTTTGATTTCTTCCGGATTATGTTCAACCCAGTCCGGCTTTGGATAGATCTGCCGATGCTCTATCTGGTGCATGGCAATCATCCTGCCTTTTTTATCGAAAATGACAAAGCGGGTACTGGTTGTCCCCTGATCAACTGCGCCCACATATTTTTTTATGCCATTGGTCATCGGTCAACTCCCTTTAAGCTCAATTAAACAAAAACATTTTCATTGATTATTTGTGCCGTTTAGGTATTAAATACTGTCTATATATCTTATAAAAATTAAAGCTCTTTTTTGCAATACTAAGCTTTGAAATAGGTATGAATTCGCCAAATCAAATTTTTGTTATCGTTAAACTAAATGGCCGGTAAATCAACATGAAGAAAATGACCTGTTTTGCGCATCGCGGAGCCAGCGGCCATGAACCCGAAAACACCCTTTTGGCCATACAGAAGGCCATTGAACTGGGTGCGGAGTGGATCGAAATAGATGTATTTCCTGTTGAGAATGAACTGGTTGTCATTCATGATGATCTGCTGGACCGGACAACAAACGGAAAAGGAAGTGTTCTTCAAAGCTCCCTGAAATATCTACGATCGCTGGATGCGGGTAAAGGTGAACAAATTCCGTATCTTAACGAAGTATTTGATGCTATTGGCTCCCGCGCGAAGCTCAACATTGAGTTAAAATGGATTGATACTGCTGAACGGGTTGTCCGTATGATAAAGCGATATATCGATCATCACGGATGGACGTATGATCGGATCCTTGTTTCTTCGTTGTTTTTTGATGAAGTTAAAAAGGCCAAATTGCTCCAGCCAAAGATTCTGACCGCTCCGGTTTTTCTCGGACCTCCACCCAGTGACTTTATCCAAACAGCCAAAGATCTTGACGCTTATTCTCTGACCATGGATGTTGATTATATAAACAGTGCTATCGTAGAACAGGCGCATCAAATGGGACTTAAGGTATTTGTATTTACTGTAAATACGGCTGAAGATATTGAAAAGATGAAAAATATTGGGACAGACGGCGTCTTCACCAACTACCCTGAACTTCTATCAATGCAGATCCCTTCATAGAAATTATCGTCAGAAAATGACTGTACTGCTATCCTGATCCTTTAAACTGGAATAAAACCAGTATAAATTGACAATCTGCATCTAATTGATTTATAAGTACATAAATAAAAGGCAATTATCTTTCACAAAAAGAGTATAGGAAATTGAAACCGTTTAAAGATTATATAACTTCTTTAAATATTAAAAAGTTAACCGGCAACACCAAAGGCATTTATCCGGGTCAGGTTAAATACCGCCTTTTAATTATTTTGGGGGTTTCAATTCTTATTGTGTTTTTGATTGCCCTGTTTGTTACAAAGTTAAACCGACATTTTACAGATGATATTCTTATCCAATATCAAAGCGAAATGCTGTTTTCCAATGCAAATCAGTCAGCCAGGCTTGCTGATAAATTTGAACACATCACACACGAATTCATTGCCCTAAGCGAGCTGGATCAGATAAAAAGTGCTGAGGCAATAAAAGCAAAGCCCTTCCTTTCCGAATTTTTTACCAGGCATAATTCATTGGTTCACGCTATTTACCTCATGGATAGAACAGGGAGTATCCGATTGATGGCGGGGAACCCTATAAAAGACCTGACCCATGGAATTGATAACCGGAAAACTATAACACAGCTCCTCAACACAAAAAAACCTGCAATACGCAATCTCTTTTTAGAAACTCAGAAACAATATGCCATTTCTATTTACGCACCGCTTCTATCAAATGGAAAGGTCCAGGGAGGTGTATCCGCTTCGATAAGATGGGATGCTTTTGCAACGTGGATAGATAAAGAAAAAATAGCACCCAACAGCTTTATTTCCATCATGGACACAAAGGAAAATGTAATCTACCATCCAAATCCAGATTATATCGGAAAGAAGCTTGCCCAATTACCTCAAATCACGTTCCATAATAAACCTGTTTCTACTGAGATTTTGCTTAAAAATAAAACTGCAATTGTGAGCGGGCCTTTTTTCTCAAATAGAAAATATATTATGGTTTGCAATCCTGTCAGCCTGGGCAAAGTAGACTACCTGCTGATCCGTTATGTTCTCTATTCGGATCTGGCTGGATTTGTTGACAAACATTCAAACCGGCTCGCATTGCTTGCGCTCGCGTCTTTTGTGGTCATTGTCCTGGGACTTTTCATCATTATTTTTCTGTTTTACAGCGAAAAGAACAAGATGCTCCATTTGCACAAAGAATTGGAAGTGGAAAATACTGAACGCAGGCGCTCTGAAGAAGCTTTGCGTGAAAGCGAGGAACGATTCAGGGGCTTAGCAGAATTACTGCCCATAACCATTTTTGAAATGGATTCTTCAGGGAAACTTACCTTTGTCAATCGGAACGGTTACGCTAAACTTGGATTAACCGGGAAGGATATGGAAAAGGGAATTAATATTTTTGATCTTATATCGATTGAAAATAGGAAGAAAAGCGATGACACATCGGAAAATATATTGAGAGGAGAAGCTACTGGGCCGTTTGAATATACAGCTACTGCAAAGGACGGCACCACATTCCCTGTGCTGTTTAATTCCAATGTTATTTTTCAAAAGGATATTCCCGTTGGATTCAGAGGATTTATTATAGACATATCTGATCAAGTCAAAGCAAATGAAGCCCTTCAAAAAAGGGAAAAAATGTACCATGATATTTTCAACAGCGTTCCGATCGGTCTATATATCCATGATATGGACGGATATTTTTTGGAAACGAATTTGCAGCTTATTGAAACACTTGGCTATAGGGAAGAGGATTTTATTAATTTAAACATACGGGATCTGATGTCGGGAAAATTCAGGCCTGAATTTAATGATTATCTGGCGAGGATAAACACAAAAGGATTCGATCAAGGACTCATAGCTATTACCTCGGCAGACGGAAAAGAACGAATCTTTGAATACACAAATACATTGATTGAAAGCCCATCAGGCCTGAAAACCATTCATGGAACGGCCAGAGAAATTACGGATAAAATAGCCGCTGACCGCGCT
Organism: Desulfobacteraceae bacterium; assembly: GCA_011391835.1. GTDB lineage: Bacteria > Desulfobacterota > Desulfobacteria > Desulfobacterales > JAABPS01 > JAABPS01. The sequence continues at coordinate 10,649 of JAABPS010000005.1, read as the reverse complement.
ATCAAAGATAGCGAACAGAAATATCGAGATGTTGTAGAGCTTTCCAGTGACGGGATTGCTATCATTCAAGACGGCTTTGTTAAATTTACAAACAGGTGTCTCTCTGAAATTGTGGGATATGATGTTGAAGAGATTGAGAACACGCCATTTATTGACTATTTCCCTTCGGATGAATTTGCCAGGGTGGCTGACCGTTATCGGCGCCGCATGGCAGGTGAAGACGTTGAATCCATGTATGAGACCAAAGTGATACATAAAAATGGAACGATTGTACCCATAGAAATCAATGTGGGCGTTATTTCATATCATGATAGTCCAGCAGAACTTGCTTTTGTGCGTGATATCACGGAGCGGAAAAAGATCGAGGAAGCGCTCAGACAAAGTGAGGAGAAATATCGAACCATTATCGAAAATATTAAAGAGGGGTACTTTGAATCAGATCTTGCCGGCAGGACCACATTTGCCAATGATTCTTTTTGTAATATGACTGGATACACCAAAGAAGAAATCATCGGTCTGAGATACTACAAAGATGTATTGAAAAAACACAACCCTGAAACAGCCAGGAAAATTTTTACTATCTTTAACACGGTTTATCGAACAGGGGAATCCGCTTTTATCGAAAACTGTGAATTGATAAAAAAAGACGGCAGTATCTTCATACCTGAAATGTCGGCATCGCTTATGAGAGACAAGGATGGAAATGCGGTAGGATACAGAAGCATTGTGCGCGATGTTACTGAACGGCGTAAAGCGGAGCAGGAGAAGCTACAGCTTGAAACCCGGCTGCAGCAGGCCCAGAAGATGGAATCCATCGGGACACTGGCTGGCGGTGTGGCTCATGATTTTAACAATCTGCTGATGAGCATGCAGGGGAATGTGTCTCTGCTGCTGTATAAAATTGATTCAAACCATCCCCACTATGAGAAATTAAAAACAATTGAGCAGCATATTCATGATGGCGCTGATCTTACACGGCAGCTCCTTGGATTTGCCAGGGGAGGGAAGTATGAAGTAAAAACAACGGATCTCAATGAAATCATCAAGAAAACCTCCAATATGTTCGCCAGAACCAATAAAGAAATACGGGTGCATGATAAATTCCAAGAAGATATCTGGGCAGTTGAAGCAGATCAGGGCCAAATCAGCCAGGTCTTGCTCAACCTGTATGTGAACGCATGGCAGGCCATGCCCAGCGGCGGGGATCTTTATATCTCAACTCAAAATGTTGAACTGGATGAAAATGTCACCAAGCCCCACATGGTTTCGCCTGGAAAGTTTGTTAAAATATCGGTGACTGATACAGGTACCGGCATGGAGGAATCAACGATAAAAAGGATTTTTGAACCTTTTTTTACTACCAAGGAGATGGGAAGAGGCACGGGCCTTGGCCTTGCGTCTGCTTATGGAATCATTAAAAATCACAATGGGATTATAGATGTCTATAGCGAAAAGGGAAAAGGTACGACGTTTAACATCTTTTTGCCGGTTTCTGACAAAGTGTTTATCAAACAGGAGGAGCCGAAGATAGATATATTGAAAGGAACAGAAACAATCCTTTTCATTGATGATGAAGAAAGGGTTATAGATTCCGCACGGGAGATGCTTGAAATTCTGGGGTATAAGGTACTGCTGGCAAAAACCGGCGATGAAGCCCTGGGGAGTTTTAGAAAAAACTCGGACAAAATAGATATCGTTATTCTGGATATGGTTATGGCGGGAATGAGCGGCAGCGATATTTTTGACCAGTTGAAAGAGATGAATTCTGAAGTAAAAGTGCTGCTTTCAAGCGGATACAGTATTGACGGACATGCTGCTGAGATAATGAAACGAGGCTGTCGGGGCTTCATCCAAAAACCTTTCACCCTGGAACAGTTTTCAAAAAAAATACGGGAGATACTTGATAAGGATATGATTCGCGAAAAAATTCAAAACAAAGGAAGCCGGCGTCCTTCTCCAAGGGGCGCTTATTGAAGTCAACTGTATCGCCTGCGTGAACATCCATTGAACTATTCTATTTCCTGATATGGAGAAAAATAAAATCAACAGAATCAGTATATTTCTATCTGCTGTAAGCGGTATTCTGCTGACCGCATCTTTTCCAAGAACCGGCTGGTTCTGGCTGGCGTGGATTGCCCTTCTGCCACTTCTGTATGCGGTAAAGGATCTTCCAAAAAATGAAAGTTTCCGGCTGGGGCTTGTGACAGGGCTTGTCCATTATCTTACCCTGATATACTGGCTTGTTCATACCATGATGACTTATGGCTATTTGCCGCTGTACCTGAGCATCATAATCCTTTTGCTTCTTTCTTTTTATCTGGCCCTTTATATTGCCGTTTTTGCTGCTGCATTGCCGGTCTTATGTTCAACTCCCGCCAAACTCCTTTTCATTGCCCCTTTGTTGTGGGTTTCTCTGGAATATATCCGCTCATTTCTTCTTTCAGGATTTCCCTGGGAACTTCTGGGCTATTCACAATACCGCTGGCTGGAGATCATACAGGTATCGGATATCACAGGCGTATATGGCGTAACTTTTTTAATTCTTTTTTCCAATACTGCAATTCTGCTCTCATTTCTTTATGTTAGCAGCGAAACATGGCAAAAGCGCTCAGTAACGAAGAAATTGGCTGCAGGATCCATGTCAGCGCTGGTTTTGATTGCTGTCCTCTCTTTTTTCTATGGAATGTGGCGGATTCAATCCATCAACGAAATTATTTCGACATCCGCATCTTCACGCATTGCAATCGTGCAGGGAAACATTAAGCAAAATGAAAAGTGGGATGATGCGTTTCGAATTTCAACAACTCAAAAATACATTGAGCTGTCCGGTCAGCTAAAAAATGACACGTCAGAACTTGTTGTCTGGCCGGAAACCGCAACTCCGTTTTATTTTTTGTATGACCCAGCTCTGTCCAGGATGGTTCTTGATGGCATTAAGGAAACAGGGGCTTATTTCCTGATTGGAAGCCCCTCATTTGTCCGTAACGAAAGATCAATGGAGTATTACAACAGCGCTTATCTTATCTCCCCTGATGGAACTATAAACGGAAAATATGACAAGGCCCATCTGGTTCCTTTTGGCGAATATGTGCCGCTTCGGAGCTGGCTCCCGTTTATCGGCAAACTGGTTGAGGGTGTGGGCGATTTCATGCCCGGCCCCAAAGGGAGCGTCCTTCAATGGCAGGATGCCCGCCTTGGCATACTGATTTGTTATGAAATGATTTTCCCTGAACTTTCACGCGCCATGGTGAATAACGGCGCGTTGCTTCTGATTAATATTACCAATGACGCATGGTACGGCATATCCAGCGCGCCCTATCAGCACTTTTCCATGGCAGTATTCAGAGCCGTTGAAAACAAACGGTCCTTGATACGATCAGCCAATACAGGTGTCAGCGGGTTTATTGACCCCACGGGACGTATCATTTCACAAACAGATATTTTCCATGACGCAGTTATGACCAAAACAGTACCGGTTGTAAATGAGATAAGTTTTTATACCCGATATGGGGATATATTTGCTCTGTGTTGTTCGATCGTATGCGTCATTGCGCTCTTGTCACAGATAAAAAAATTGTTTATGAATAAACGGTGAAATATTATTTTTATAGTGGAGGTATTCAAATGACATCGGAACTTAAATACAGCATTCATGAGTTGCAGAATAAATTAGATGAATTGAAAGACTATCTTTGACCTTGCCGGCAAAGAAAAACGATTGCTTGAAATTGAGAAAATTATTTCTGACGAAGGGTTTTGGAACAATCCGGAAAGCACAAAAGATATCCTCAAGGAACGAACCCTTTTATCTGGCACGGTCGAAAGTTTTAAGAAGCTGAAAAACGACCTTGAGGAAAGCGGCATCATGCTGGATCTCGCTCAGGAAGAATCCAACACGGAAACAATTGAAGAGGTGTCTAACCAGGTCAAAGATCTCGATAAACGGATTAATAAACTTTCCCTTGATCTCATGCTTTCCGGTGAAGACGACGCAAATAATGCCATTGTTTCCATCAATGCCGGCGCCGGAGGAACGGAGGCACAAGACTGGGCGGAAATGCTTTTTCGAATGTATATCCGGTACTCAGAACGGAAAGGCTTTAAATCAGATATCATCGACTTCCAGCCCGGTGATGAAGCGGGAATTAAAAGCGTTACGTTCACTGCAAGCGGACAGTACGCATATGGCTATCTGAAATCAGAACGGGGCGTGCACCGTCTGGTACGGATTTCACCCTTTAACGCCAGCGGAAAACGGCATACCTCTTTTGCTTCTGTTTTTGTATATCCTGAACTGGATAAGGAAATTGTTGTCGATATTGAAGACAAAGACCTTCGGATTGACGTTTTCCGCGCCAGCGGAGCTGGCGGCCAGCATGTAAATAAAACCAGCAGCGCTGTCCGGATCACCCATCTGCCGAGCGGAATTGTAGTCCAGTGCCAGCAGGAGAAATCCCAGCACAGAAATAAGGAAATCGCCATGAAGGTTTTAAAGGCCAGACTTTACGAAAAGGAAAAACAGAAGCAGGACAGCAAATTACAGGAAATGCACAACAATAAAGATGATATTGCCTGGGGAAGCCAGATACGATCGTATGTGCTTCACCCCTATCAAATGGTCAAAGACCACCGGATCAATATGGAAGCCGGCAATGTCACTGCTGTTCTTGATGGCAATTTAGACTCTTTCATTGAAGGGGTTCTGCTTTCCGGGGGCTTATAACATCGTGCTGTGTAAATCTTTTTCACGGTTTAAAAGGCAGATTTAAGGATTTGTATTTTTTATCATGGACATCGAAGATATACTCCGTAAGTTTTATAATCCTGATTCCAGGTTATATGACATCATGATTCAGCACGGGAAAGATGTGGCCGGTATGGCTGGTGATATTGCCAGCCGGCTGCCGGATCATCCCATTGATCTTAATTTTATCATGGAAGCCTCCATGCTGCATGATATTGGAATATTTCTCACCCATACACCTGAATTGGGATGCAACGGTACTTATCCCTATGTCTGCCATGGGTATCTGGGGCGTGAGCTGCTTGAAAAATTAGGACTGCCAAAACATGGTCTTGTTTGCGAACGTCATGTGGGTACCGGAATCACCCTTGATGATATCAAAACACATCATCTGCAGCTTCCATGCCGCGACATGTCCCCTGTCTCCATTGAAGAGACGATCATCTGTTATGCAGATAAGTTTTTTTCAAAGAAGAAAAATGGTTCTGGCGGGAAGAAATCAGTTGAAAAAATAATACATGAACTGGAGAAATATGGTAATGATAAAGTCATACGGTTTCAGTCGTGGATAGAACTGTTTCATGGCAGGGATATATCGGATCATACTACCAAGAAATTAAGTTGAATTAATAAGCGCCATGCTTCCAGATCACCTGAAAAAAGCCCTTTGTTTCTATTTCATTACTGATGACAATGCGCCGCTGCTGTCACCAGTGGAACAGGTAACTATTGCGATCAAAGCAGGGGCAACCATCATCCAGTATCGAAACAAGTCCTTTACACCAAGGCATATCAATGAAGTTATCACTATTAAAGATATCTGCAAAGCAAATCACATCCCTTTTGTCATCAATGATAACATCATTCTTGCCAGAGCTGTGAGTGCTGATGGCGTGCATCTGGGACAAAGCGATGAAGCTCCGGATGCAGCAAGACAGGTTTTAGGCCCTGAAGCGATTATCGGTATATCTGTATCCTCACTGGATGAATTAGGCAAAACCAATGTTAGGCCATGTGATTACATCGGGACAGGCCCTGTGTTCCCCACGGATACAAAAGAGGATGCAAACCCGGTCATCGGGCTATCCGGGCTGAAAACTCTTATTGAAAACGTGTCTCTCCCGGTAGTTGCCATTGGAGGCATCAATGAGCATAATGCAGCGTCATGTTTGTCTCATGGCGCCGCAGGTGTTGCTGTTATCAGCGCTATTTCCAGGTCTGCAGACCCTCTTGCCAGCGCTTCCCGGATTGCGTCAGCCTGCAAAACCCAGAGGCGTGATTCTCTGGAGGCTTCCTGGAGGGATGAATTTGCCCTTATCGATAAACTGCTGGCGCCGGCGCGTAAATCTCAAACAGGAAAAACGTGTTTAAAAATACCTCCCGGAGATGATACGGCACTTCTTCGATCCATTAAATATCCGGTCATTACAACCGATACCCAGCGAGAAGGGGTTCATTTCTATTTTGACTGGCAAACGCCTGAAGAGATCGGCAGTAAAGCCATTGAAACAACGCTCAGCGATCTGGCTGCTTCTTACGCTGAACCGATCTGTGTATTTATAAATCTCGCCCTGCCATCCTATATTTCTGAAACTACTCTGGAAGCACTCTACAAAGGTATTTACCATGCATTGAACAGGCATCACTGCTTGCTGGGCGGCGGCAATATTTCCAAAGGCGACCAGCTCTCCCTTGACCTTTTTGCCATTGGAAACGGCATGGGCCGTCTTTTCCCTGCCCGCTCTGGCGCGTGTCCAGGTGACGGCCTTTATTGTACCGGGCCCATCGGTCTTGCCCGTGCAGGTCTGTATTCTCTTCAAAAAAAAGATATGACATTTACATCGCTCATTGAACGATTCAAATCTCCTGCAGCACGGTTCGATGCATCCCGGCTTCTTGCGAAAAACAGGGTTAAATGCGTTATCGACATCAGCGATGGACTTGCGGGAGATGCCCGCCATATTGCAAAAGCTTCCGGGCTTTCCGTCCAATTTGATTTAAATCCATCTGATTTCAATCCGGATCTTGTATTATTCTGTGAAAAGTACGGGCTTGATCCAGAAGAATTCGTGCTGGGCGGCGGCGAAGACTATGAGCTGCTATTTGCCTGCAAACCATCTGTTTTTCAAAAAATTAAAAAAACACTTCCTGCAGCGATTCGAGTAGGGTTCTGTCTCCCTTTTAACGGAACGCATATCCTTAACCTGCCTTCAGGAATCTCGTCATTTCAGCACGGTAAATAATAGCTTGTATTCTTTTTTCAGATTGTATTATAATTGAGTATCCGATTGGGGTGTTCTGCCAGTTACGCAGAACTGAGAACATACCCACTGAACCTGATACAGTTAGTACTGTCGTAGGAAATTCGGAGAATGCTGCTGAAAAATCCATTCTTTTTTTCCTTCTCCCTTTTTCTGAGCGACTCCCATTAACGTTACTGCTAAGGAAGGAAAAATGAAAGTTGCTTTAACCATTGCCGGCTCGGATGCTTCAGGCGGAGCCGGCATCCAGGCGGATTTAAAAACGTTTCAAGCTCTTGGCGTGTTCGGCATGAGCGCGATTACAGCAGTTACCGTGCAGAATACCCAAAAGGTATATGACATTCAGGAGATAAAACCAACTATTGTACGCGACCAGATTCTCTGTCTCTTTGATGATATAGATATTCATGCGGTTAAAATCGGTATGGTGGCAAGTATCCCGCTCATTGAAAGTATTGCTGATGCTCTTAAAAAAGTAAATCCACCGCCGGTTATCCTTGATCCTGTGATGATTTCTAAAAGTGGATACCGCTTGCTCAATGAAGACGCCCAGGCCGCTCTCATTGCACACCTTTTCCCATTGGCAGAAGTTGTCACACCCAACATCCATGAAGCCGAAGCGCTCACTCACAAACGTATCCATTCAATGAATGAGATGAAAACTGCTGCACACGAAATTTTAAAGCTGGGGGCAAAGAAGGTTGTGGTCAAAGGGGGCCATCTGGGCGGCGATGACGCAACGGATATTCTCTTTGACGGCCATACCTACATGGAACTGCGAGGCCCACGGATAGATACAAAAAATATCCATGGCACGGGCTGTACGTTTTCATCGGCAATCGCTGCCAATATTGCGCTGGGAAAGGATTTTTATTCGGCTGTAACAGATGCGAAAACATACATCACGGGTGCAATCCAGCATTCGCTTTCCATTGGCAAAGGCTGCGGGCCGACCCATCATTTCTTTGATTTGTATGAGAAAGCCAATGTAACTGTTTAACAAAGGAACCTATCATGACACAAATGCAATCCGCGCTGAAAGGGATCATCACACCGGAGATGTGTGACGCCGCCGCATACGAACATAAAGATCCAAAATGGATTCGGGACGAGATCGCTATGGGACGGCTGATCATTCCTAAAAACATCCACCATGACTTTAAGGCTCGAGGGATTGGTGCGGGCATAAAAACAAAAATTAATGCCAATATCGGCACATCAGAAGAACACTGTAACCTGGCCGAAGAAATTAAAAAATTACAGATTTCCGAGAAGTACGGTGCAGACAGCGTCATGGATCTGTCCACGGGCGGCAACCTGGATTTTATTCTCGAATCCATCATTGCCCGATCATCGGTCATGGTTGGAACTGTACCGATTTATGCGGTTGTCACGAAACTGATCCAGAAGGGCAAGGATCTGCTGGATATGACCCCGGATATGCTTTTTGAAGAGATCGAACGGCAGGCCAGATCCGGCGTTGATTTTATGACTGTTCATACCGGGATTACCCTGCGGTCTATTTCTTTTCTTGAAAATGATGAACGGATACTTGGTGTGGTCAGCAGAGGTGGTTCTATGATCAAACACTGGGTGACCCATCATCAGCGGGAAAACCCGCTCTATGATGAGTTTGACAGGCTGATGGATATTTGTGAAACGTATGATGTCACCTTAAGCCTTGGAGATGGATTCCGGCCAGGCGCCCAGGCAGATGCTACAGACAGGGGGCAAATTGCAGAACTTCTGGTACTGGGCGAGCTTGTTGATCGCGCCCGCAAAAGAGGGATTCAGGTCATGGTGGAGGGCCCCGGTCATGTACCCCTTCATGAAATTGAAACAAATGTCCGGCTGGAAAAAAAGATCTGTAATAATGCTCCATTTTATGTGCTGGGGCCGCTTACCACAGATATTGCCCCCGGCTATGACCACATTGTTGGTGCGATTGGCGGCGCGATTGCCGCGGCATGCGGTGTTGACTTTCTGTGTTATGTGACTCCTGCAGAACATCTTTGTCTTCCCACGGAAGATGACGTAAAGCAGGGCGTTATTGCTTCAAAAATTGCTGCTCACGCGGCCGATATCGTTAAAGGAATCGATGGCGCTCTGGAGCGTGACAATATCATTTCAAAAGCTCGGAGAGATTTTGACTGGGAAACAATTTACACTCATTCCCTGGATCCTGATCTGGCCAGGAAAAGAAAAGAAAGCTCGGAAAGTAAAGGAAAGGATCATTGCACCATGTGCGGCAGTCTGTGTGCGGTAAAAAGAGATAAAGAAAAGGCAAAAAACGCTTAAAGGCCGTTCTCTAAAACAATACGATCCGTACACTAAATAAATAAGTAATCATCGAATTTTCTTGAAGCACGAATGTCAGATCGATTTTTCGAACATAGGGCTTTATTTCGATTTTATGAAGAACTTAATGATTTCCTCCCTCCTGAAAAGAGGAAAAAAGCCTTTATCTATTCATTCAATAGACATCCGTCCATCAAAGATCCCATCGAGGCCCTGGGAGTGCCTCATACAGAGGTTGACCTTATTATTGCCAATGGGAGATCTGTTGGGTTTGATTACAAGCTATGCCATGCGGACAGGATTTCCGTTTATCCGGTTTTTGAAAGCATGGACATCTCACCGATCGTAAGACTCAGAAAAGAGCCGCTTCGAAAGAGTGCCTTTATTGTTGACGTCCATTTAGGCAAACTGGCCAGACTCCTTCGGCTCTTTGGGTTTGATACCAGATACGGCAGTAATGACGATACAGAGATTGTTCGCATAGCTGTTCAGGAAAAGCGTATCATTCTGACACGAGACAGGCGGCTGCTTCAGCGAAAGGAAGTGACCCACGGATATTGTATCCGTTCATCATATCCTGAATTGCAGTTGAAAGAAGTTATCGAACGATTTGATTTGTATTCCCAGATAAAAGAGTTTTCTCGATGCACCCTGTGCAATGAAGTGGTACATCCCATCAACAGAATGGATATCCTGCATCGTCTGGAACCAAAAACGGCAGCATGCTTCAATGAATTTTATTTTTGTCCGGGATGTGAACGGATCTACTGGAAGGGATCTCATTTTAAGAAATTGCGAAAGAAGATTGAAGCAGTTATAAAAGATACTTAGTTTTATAGTTTTGCTGCCAATACGGCAGCGCCGATGGCTCCATTTTCCTGGGCTGTTTCTGAAACGATAATCGACGCCTTGAGTTTGTTCTCAAGCGCCTTGACCAGCCCGATATTTTTCGCCACACCGCCGGTCATCATCACCGGTTCATGGACGCCCACCCGGTTTGCCAGGGCGACCACTCGGGAAGCAACCGATTCATGAATTCCTGCGATGATATTTTCCCGGGTCTCTCCCTTGGAAATCAGGGAGATGACTTCCGATTCAGCGAAGACTGTGCAGAGACTGCTTATTTTTGATGGATTTTCCGAATGAAGGGACATGGCGCCAAATTTATTCAAATCCACTTCAAGCGCCCGCGCCATGACTTCAAGAAACCTTCCTGTCCCTGCGGCACACTTATCATTCATGGCAAAATCCTTTACCCTGCCATCCGGATCGATGGCGAGGGCTTTGCTGTCCTGTCCCCCTATATCAATAACGGTTCTGACATCCGGATTGGTATAATGCGCGCC
>JAABPS010000004.1 GCA_011391835.1 Desulfobacteraceae bacterium | reverse complement strand
GATGTTTAGTTGAGATGTTTTTATCTCATCTGTTTTTTCTTTTTTGCCGGATAGACTCTTCTACCTCATCAAGCCATGAAATGATTTCTTTGGTAATCGGTTTCTTAAAAACCCTGCATCCGATCGTATCTGCGTATTGGATATCATCGTCTGACCAGTCACCGTTCATCAAAGCAAAATACTCACATTGACAGCCATTTTTCATCTGGCCTTCCACTGCGCCTAAGGAGAAAATGTTGGGTATTTTTAAATCCGCAATGATCACATCCACGCAGTCACAGTCTCTCTCGCACCGTTTATCCGGCCGAAGATTATTTAAACACAACCCAGGATCTGGAAACGTAAATACTTCATAGCCTCTCTCATCAAGTACTTCCCATAACCAATACCGGTTGGTATTGTTTTCATCAAATACAGCGACGCGTAATTTCATCTTTACTTCTTAATAATATTATCAAAACCGTTCTAAAAAAATTGAACTCAGGCAGTGCATCCATGCCTGAAACCCTGAGTGCTTAATTGTATATATTTCATTATAAAACATTTTGCTTTATCTGTACATTAAAATTACTCTGTAATCATATTTAACTTGATTTTATTTTTTTTGTTCAATATATATGAACGAAATATAGTCGAAGTCATGTATTATCATTGAAGAATTAATTTGACTGACATATTTTTTCGGGCATTTCCCATTATAAACATCCAGCGCTTTTTTTGAAATTGTACGTTGGCGAACCGCTCACGAGCATTGGAACAAAATGGATAATACTCCCACATTCAGCCTGAAATTTGACAGGAAAACGGATTTTCTGCATGTTCATCC
>JAABPS010000003.1 GCA_011391835.1 Desulfobacteraceae bacterium | reverse complement strand
ATCCGTAATATCCTGTTTGATATTGCCGTTGAAATCATTAAAACGGCGATGGAACTTCAATACACCAAAATCCTTGTGGACATATCCCAATTAACCGGTCTGTTAAACACAATTGATGCCTATGATTTCGGGACAAAAGATCTGCCTACCTTACGGCAGGTCCTACGCATGAGAATTGCCATCAGGGATAACAGCATCAGTGAAAACCTTCAATTTTTTGAAACGGTTTGCCGGAATACTGGTTTGAATATCAGGGTGTTTATCGATGAGGATGAGGCGATCCAGTGGCTTCGTTCAGATGAATATTTATAATACGGAGGACGTATGGTTAAAAAGTTATTTTCAGCCACAATCATGTTAATTATGCTTCTGCTTTTTTGTTCTATTGCATGGAGCGCTCTCACCACGATCACCACACGCGAGAAGACGTTTGAAAACAAAATACTCCAAACAGCGAATACGCTCATCCAGCAACGAAAACCGGACGAAGCTATTTCCATGCTGAAAGATTACCGGGAGACTGTTCGGGAAGACTTTGATTCAAAGGTTCTGTTAGCAGAAGCGTATCTTGAAAAATGCTCCCAGATGAAGGAGACCATGGATATATCTGAAAATGAGTATCAGCATACGATCGCTATCCCTTTTAATATGGGAAAGTCCATTATGGTTAACGATAGCTATGACAACGATAAATTATCCTATGGCAGCTACATTTGTGCAAAGAGTTATCTTCTCAACAGCCGGATCGAACGCGCCCAACGATACTCCAATTACGCCATAGAGAAATGTACTTCACCGGATATCCAGTTGTATATCTTGAAAGCCGATGTGTTTGCCGAAAGCTATTGCCACGAGTTGAAAGTATTATTGAGCAATCACAACCATTACAAACTCGCCGCTACAGCCGATAAAGAATCACCCTATCTCAACGCCATTCAAACCTATGAACAAATCATTCGCTCCACCACGAATAACCTTATCAAAAGCCGCTTGTATTATAAAATGGGAGTATTTGAACTGGCCATTGTAGAATTAAATAAAAACAAAGGATCGCTCATTGAATTGAGCGGAGATCATATCCTCAAGGCTCAGAAAAATTTTAAAGCATGTATACCCAATGCTGATGATAGAACCAAAGCCATGTCCTATTACTATCTGGGGGTCATTGAAAAGGAGCAAAACAACAACGAGGCAGCTCAAAAATCATTTTCCTCTGCTTTGAATCTGGCAAAAGATGATTCCTTGAAAAACATGATACAGAAGAATATGAAATAAACATGGGATGGTACAGGACTATTTCTCCTGGCGAAAAAGGAGCCGAACATCCGTACTGCCTGTCCTGCTTCCAACTGATATGTATTCACACCCGCACAAAGACACGAAGACACAAAGATAATGAGCAAATGAAATAGATGGGTCAATTGATGCAATTTGTAAAATTCTTCATGACTTTGTGGCTTCGTGCGAGAATAAGAACATTTCAACACGAATCAAAGCCTATGCTAACTAACCATTTTTGTAGGAAACTTCGATTCAATAAAAAGAATAGATCGATTTGAAAGCTTCTGACTTTTCCGGCATGCAAAAAAATCCAGTTAGTCAAGAAGCTTAACCTGGAAAAGACATATCCGGACGGTACACAAATTCGAACAGCACACAAATGGTTATCGGAAATCAGTTTAATATAAGTACCGGTCTGGCCTGTGCCCTGGATTGGACACGCCGCTGGTTTTGCTCTCCGGCTTCCTTCAAACCATGCCTCACAGCAACGCCCTTGTCTTGAGCGAATACGTATGTTAATAGATTAAACAGGTTTTAATCGCAACTCTTTACGCTGGCGCCGCACAGCCGGCCTGTTAGACAATCCAATGAAGCACCCATGCCAACGACGTGACACAACAAGTCATGATTATATTTTGATAATTTTAAAAATATAAACAGATAAAAATAAAATTTATCAGGAGTACGATATGAATGTTCTTTTTATCATAAGCACAGATGATGCGGAAACTGCTTATAATGCCATGAGGCTGGCTAATGTAGCAGTCAAAAAAAATGATGAAGTCAGTGTATTTATGCTCGGTAAAGGAGTTTTATTTGAAAAATTCAGCAATGAACAGTTTGATGTTATCGGTCAGGTCAACCAATTCACAGGAGATTTTTATGTCTGAGGTGTGTGCATGAAATCCCACGGTCTGGAGGGATCAGGCACATGTCCGATAGCATGGATGGATGACCTTTACGAACTAATAAAGCAGGCTGAAAAAGTTTTGACTTTCTGATTAAAAGTATAGAGGAAAATGACCTATCTTGTTGTATGTTCAGTAGCATTTATTATTTCAATACTATCCTTATTTTCAGGATTCGGGCTGGGGACAGTTCTTATGCCGGCATTTGCATTGTTTTTCCCCCTTCCATTAGCCATAGCGGCGACCGTAGTTGTCTATCTGGCAAATAATATTTTCAAAGTCATTCTGGTCGGCAGAAGCGTGGGAATATTTCATTGACGCATATCGCCAGCCGTATTATGATTTTATGCAAAAAAATGAATTGGTAATATCAAATACCACGATCAGAGGAGAACGATATGAAATTCAAATTAATATTACTTGGAATTGTGATGTGTATTCTGCTGGCGTTGTATAGTTATTTTATTGCTGACACGATCGAGACGAGAGTAACGGATGCCCAGATGGCCAAAGTGGACGGAAGGTTCATGATCGCAACAGAGTATAGACCTTTTGTGAACTACGATGCCCGATACCGTTTAAAGTTCAATTCCGGCTCCGTTCAGAACGACGCCATTAGATTCAAAGGCGACCACGTAAAGATCAAAAAATACGGATGGAGAATCCCGATATTTTCAATGTACGAAAATGTAGTGAAGATTGAAGAAAAAGAAAAGTAGTCTTTGGGTCCGCTGCATAAAAGCCAATCTATGAGAAACGATGCGATCGCTTTGCGTAGCCTGTGCTGAGCAAAACAAAGTGTTCGCAATGACGAGTAGAAGTAATCGTATTAAGATAAAATTAACTACCTGCCAGGCACAATAATCCTCGAATCATCCCGATTTGGCCGATTCGCTTCTTCCTGCTGCATCCTTTTGACCTCTTCTATCATCTTTGCCAGAGCCTGCTGCATGGCATTGGGAAATTCATCAAGCGCTGCCTCCAATGTCTTGGATGTCAGCCTCGCCTGAAGCGGTATCATGCCTTGAGGCGTCATGATCTGGGTATGCCCGATAAATATTTGATCACGGCTGGAATCATCTGATCCGTCCAATCGGACGGGTTTGAGCAGTCGAATGGAGCCAACCTTCAGATCAGTAATGGATTCTTCCCTGTATAGGTTCTTCCTGTCAACTGCAAATTCTATCTGTTGATCATTCATTAATTTTTCTCCAGCATTGAGACTATGTAATCTTTACCCGTATTAGACATTATTAAAATTCAATTGTCAAACTTTAATACTATCAGTCGATCGTTGATGATGGATAGCTCACCGCCTGACATGCTATTCTTCTATTTTTTTCTTCCCACGTACAGTACCAGCAATGCAGGCGACAGAAGGAAATCTGCAAAAAAAGCGATAACAATTGTGATGGCAGTATAGAAACCAAAGCTGGATGTACTTTTGAGTGTACCCAGAATAAGGCTGAAGAAACACGAGCTCAGTACAAGAGATGTAATCAACAGCGCCCTGCCCGTTCCCAGGAGAGTCTCCCGTATGGCTGTATATGCGTCTTTTGTTAAATCATAGTATCTTCTGAAATTGTGCATAAAATGAATGGTATCATCCACCACCATCCCGATGGCGATACTGCCGATAAACAACGTGTTTAAATTGAGAGGCTGCCCCACAACCTGGATCAGGCCCATGACAATAATAATAGGGATAACATTGGGAATCATGCTGAGAAGGCCGAGTTTTAAATATCCGACCAGAAGGATCATCATGATGGTGATCACAAAAAAGGCGAGAATATAACTTTCCGCCATACTTCTCAACGCGGCAGGGATAACTCTTCCCATGATTGCAGATAGCCCTGAGGTATAGGTAATGGCTTGATCTTTAAATGTCCGCTCCGCCATCTCTTCGATTTCTTCAATAAATGTATTATAAATCACGGAATCCACCCATGGGGTTTTAATGGTGATCCGGGTCTTGCTGAACCGGCTGTCAACCACCTTTTCAAGATCATCTGAACCGCTGTTTTCAAAAAGCAGCAGTTCCTGGGCGATGACCATCTTATCCTGGGGGATCATATAATGCGCGGCATCATTATCATGAAGCGCTTTGTTCGTTTCTTTGAGAATATCGATAATCGAAAACACTTTCCCTACATAAATTTCAGGCCGTCGGATTTGTTCTACTTCATTGGTAAACGCTTCAATTTTATTGAGTATCTTCGGATCGTGGATACCGTTTTCAGTCCGGGTGTCCACTACCACCTCTGCAGTGATCGTGCCGTTTAATTTGTCATCTACAAAAAACAGATCGGTCTTAACCTTCATATCATCAGGGAAAAAATCGATGAGATTTTGAGAAAACTTCAGTTGTGTAATATACACCACGGAAACAATCGTTAATAAAAGGGAAATCAACACTATCTGCTTTGGATACCGGGTTGACGTGTTTACAAAGAAAAGAAGAAAACTGTCCATCCGCTGCGCTTTTTTCGAAGCAATTTTTTCATGCTTTATTTTTACCGGTACGATGGCAATTAAAGCCGGAAGCAATATCAATGAATAGACTAAAGCAATCATCACTCCGGCGGCTGCAAATATGCCCATCTCCGCAATGGTGACCAGTTCTGCATTGCAAAAAGAAAGAAGCCCTGCCGCAGTGGTAAGACTTGTCATGACCACCGCAAGTCCGCTATGCTCAAGGGCATAGGCTATGGCATCCTCTTTATTTTTAGACTGCTGATATTCACGATAAAATATTGCCAGTATATGCACAGAGTCCCCCACACAGGCAGCAAGCAGAAAGCTTGGGACCACCGCTGTCATAATCGTTATAGGAGAATTAAGTGCTGCCATCAAACCAAACATCGTAAATAAAGAAAAAAGAACAATAACAACGGGAAAGATAATACCCGTCACCCGATGAAACAGGATGGAAAGGAAGAATACGATAATACATACACCCGCCGCAGACAGCCGCCACATATCAGAAGCTGTGACGCGGTTAAATGTATCGACAATAACAGTGCCGCCTGTAAATATGATTTGAAATTCCTCGCTCTGATATTTATCAATAACCGCTTTAACCGCCTCCACAACCTGCCTGCTTTCTCTGGCGTTCATGTAGTGGCGTCCATTGGGTTGATCTGCGTCACTGGGTTTCTCACGGTCCTCTTCAAATCCGGATTCAATGGACGCTTCGTTTGTCGGCCCCTCCTCAATGGATGCTTCCATTTCAAGCACAATAGCAGCGGTTTTATAATCATCTGAGATGATATTGCTTTTATAAACAGGAGTCTCTTTGACTATTTTCTGTATCTGTTCAAGATCAATACGGCTATCCGGCCAGCCTGCCAACAGCGCATCCACATACAATATGTCATTTTCTCCCCTGGTATTTCTTGCATTGATAAGACTGGTGACTTCCTTCAAATAAGGAGTGCTTTCCTCAAGCTCCGTATGAAACGCCTGTAGTTTATTTAAAAACTTCTCGTTAAATATCTCAGGCGGTGTAACGGTGATCAGCATTATTTCTGAACTTCCGAAATGTTCCCTGAAATCATTATACAGAATAAGGGCAGGGTCATCCTTCTGGAGCATGGCTTCCGTGGATGTATCAAATTCAAGTTTGGGGAGTTGATAATAAACAGCCGCCGCAATCACCAGAAATATGGCAATGGCCTTAAAACGGTGTCGGCAAACTAAATATCCAAGATTTCTAAACCATCGTTCAATCTGTGTTCGTGTTTTTGACATAGTGACGCTTCATCCCTTTCCTAACCTATCGTTTCATCGGCATTTTTAAAAAACAAATTTAAAAACTGCACATAACAAATAAAAACCATTAAGCCAATGGATATTTACGATCTTGCTTCCAAGATGCCCGATTAGACAAGGATTGTGTCTTCAGTCTTGACTCCCCTATCCCTTTTCCATATAATCCAGTCCATTCTGATAGCTCTGATCAATTCGGTTTTTATTAACCTTTGAAGAGAGAGGAGAACCTGCCCATGGAACATCGTATCTGGCACAAATCTTACAGTCCTAAAGTCCCCACATCCATTAATTATGAAGACATTTCCATGCCGCAAATTTTAGGACGAACCGCTCAAAAATATCCGGACAGGGATGCCCTGATTTTCATGGGGAAGAAGATCACCTACCATGAACTGGACATTCTGGTAAACCGGTTTGCCAATGCGTTAATAAACATCGGCATTAAACCCGGAGATCGTGTCTCCCTGCTTCTCCCGAATATTCCGCAGATCGTTGTCGCCTACTACGGTATATGGCGCTCCGGCGCTGTTCCTGTTCCCAACAATCCCCTGTATACGGACAGGGAACTGGAACACCAGTTTAATGATTCGGGCTCCACATCTCTGATAACGCTGGATCTGCTTGCCCCCCGTATGCTTGCATTACGGCCAAAGACCAAAATCAAACAGATCATCTCATGCCATATTAACGATTATCTTCCCTTTCCCCTGAAACAGCTCTATCCAATCCTTAAACGCGCCATGTATAAAAAGTTCGAAAAAGCACCCAATTTTTATGAGTACATTCAGCTCATTGATACGGGTGAATCTAAGCCCCCTGATATTTCTTTTTCACTGGATGATCTGGCGCTGATTCCTTACACGGGCGGCACCACCGGCCCGTCCAAAGGCGTCGTGCTTACACACCGAAACGTTTCCTACATTACCCAGGGTGTAAAAATCTGGTTTTATGACCTTCAGGATATGTATGAAAGGGAACTGGCCGTATTCCCCTTCTTCCATCTCGCAGGATTCACCGCTGTTATGAATGCCTGCGTCCTTACCGGCTGGACAGATGTGCTTGTCCCCAGACCGGAGCCGAAAGCCGTTCTGGACATGATGTTGAAATACAAACCCACCATCATCCCTGCCGTGCCGACCATTTACGTGGGACTTCTGGGGCTGCCGAAATTTAGAGAATCCGACCTCAGTTTTGTGAAAGGATTTTTCTCCGGCGCGGCGCCTATGGCTCTTGAAACCATCAACGCACTTAAAAAAGCGACCGGGGCGGATGTGGTGGAAGCCTACGGCATGACAGAATCCACTACCATCATCACGCTCACTCCCTGGCGCGGCACGCTTAAGGCCGGCAGCGTCGGCGTCCCCATCCCGGATACGGATCTTAAAATTGTCGATCTGGATACCGGCACCAAAGAAATGAAAGTTGGCGAAGAAGGCGAAGTTATTTTCAAGGGACCCCAAATGTGCCAGGGGTACTACAACAAACCGGATGAAACAGCCAATTCAATCCGGGACGGCTGGTTTTACACCGGAGATATCGGAAAAATGGACGAAGACGGTTATGTATATATCGTAGACCGCAAAAAGGATATGATTATTGCCGGCGGTTTTAACATCTATCCCAGAGATATTGATGAAGTGCTTTTTGAGCATCCAAAAGTTCTGGAGGCCTGCGCCATCGGCATTCCGGACGATTATCGCGGCGAAACGGTGAAAGCATTCGTTGTCCCTGTTCCTGGAGAAACACTAACCCATGAAGAGCTGGATGCGTTTTGCAGGGAACGCCTCAGCGCTTACAAGGTTCCAAAAATGTATGAGTTCATGAAGGAGCTTCCCAAATCCGCTGTTGGAAAGATCCTCAGAAAAGATTTGCGGGCTAAGGAGGATGCCAAGAGAAAAGAGAAAAAGTAAATTTAGCCCGTTTTTCCCATAAACCGATCTGTGGCATACACGAGCAGCCCAAATGTATCCATATGGGTCATCCTTCTTATTCTCCCGCCACTATTCTCTTTACAATAAAACTCCTTTTCTTTCCCCTCATCTTATTGACAGATAAAAATTAAGGTGTATAAAGGAAACTCTTTAATTTAAATCCGATAGCTCAGAGCCATTTAATTAAATATCAATAAACGATTTTTATGGCTGGCAGGATACAATGTTATGAAGAATCGAGGTGTCTCTTGAAAACCAGAAGAACAATGCCGGTTC
Organism: Desulfobacteraceae bacterium; assembly: GCA_011391835.1. Classification (GTDB taxonomy): domain Bacteria; phylum Desulfobacterota; class Desulfobacteria; order Desulfobacterales; family JAABPS01; genus JAABPS01. The sequence continues at coordinate 10,465 of JAABPS010000003.1, read as the reverse complement.
TCGGTGAAAATATTCCGAAAAATATGAATTTCTTTTTACCATGGCTTGGAAAATTTGTATTTACAATATTTGGATGGGGGTTTAAAAACGAACTCCCCAATATCCCGAAGTTTGTTGCTGCTTTGGGCCCGCACACATCTAACTGGGATTTTGTCTTCGGCCTTGCCGGACTTTTTTCTTTAGGCATAAAAATCTCATGGATGGGAAAACGGACCATCTTTCGAAAACCGTTTGTCAAAATCCTGCGCTGGATCGGAGGCATACCCATCGAAAGAAGTGCGTCCAGTGGTGTTGTCAACACCATGATCGACCGATTTAATAATTCAAATCAGTTCATTCTCGCCCTTGCGCCTGAAGGGACGCGTTCAAAAGTAGACAAATGGAGAACAGGTTTTTATCATATTGCGAACAGTGCCGGCGTTCCCATACTGATGGTGTGTTTTGATTACAAACATAAAGTAATCAGCTTTGGCCCATTACTTTATCCATCCGGAGATGTTGAGTCTGACATTAATAAAATGCGGAATGTATTTTCGAATATACAGGGCAAGAAACCTAAATAATACCTGAAGCACAATTCTATAAAAAGCGGGGAATGATCACCATATCATTCCCCGCTTATATTTGCATCCAACAATTGGCAATGACTTCACCGCCAATACCCGATTTTTTCAGACAAACTTCTTCTATTATTTGGGTTCTCTAAACCTGGCATCGATGGCAGCAATAGTTTCAATAGAAATCAGAGCGTCATAATATTCTTTTCCGTCCAGCTTTTCCAGATGAATCATGTGCGTGCCTACTGTCTTGACAATACCGGTAAATGTGCTTCCTGAATCAAGGGTAATAGTTACTTTCTTGCCGACCATGGTTTTTAGGTTATCTGCCAGAGATGCATTCGTATTATAATTCATTCCTTTAATAAGCTCAGCTTTCATCTGCGCCCCTGTCCCGGATGGAAACAGGATAAATGAAAAAGAAAACACAGCTGCCATGATAACCATCATTAACATTTTCATCATTTCTTTTTTTGCCATGAGTCGTCTCCTTTTATTATAGGTCTCTATAGGTATGAAATAATGGACACTATGACAAATTTCGTTCCAGAAATCAAGCGCCTCACACAGCAGTACAAAAATACCCTGTAAAAAGCCCTCCATTACAACCCCGCTTGCCATTCAGCCTGACCAATGATATAAACGACACAACAGTAGATTGAGGAAATCAATTCATGTGAGAAGTAATCGCAAATAGGATGAAATGAACTTCAAACAACCACCAATCAATCCGCAACCCAGGTGAATCCCATGATGAAAAAAGCAAAAAAGTATATCCGCATCTCAGCACACACGAAAAAAGTCGGCAGAAAAAAGATTAAAGTCAAAGCGCATATTCGAAGGACATCCGCGCCGAAGAAGAAAAAAAGATAATCGAGTCTAAAAACACCTTCAATGGATAAAAAATATCATTGTGTTGCAACCGCCTATAACTGTTTCTTAATGTTACAATTTTCTTTTTTGAGCAAGTTCATTCTAAATTTTTGATACCTGGGCAGGGTGATCAGAAGATTATTTATAATGCAGTTGAATTAATGTCTATAAATATTGACAAGTCACTACGATGTAAGTAAACGTAAAAAATTATGGTATAGTTTAAAAATAATATGTATCATGTTTTATAGAAAAGGAGATGAAATCATGTTTAAACATATCCGAAATAAAAAATCGTTGATTCTGTTGTGTCTGCTGCCTATTGCCTGCTTTTTGTCTGCTGGAATCGAAAGCCCAGCCTCCGGCAAGGACAATGTTTCTGGACATTTTTACTATTCGGACGGGAAAAAGATTCAATTAAATCCTTCTTCTGAATATATCGCGGTTCGATTCAAACCCGGAAGATCAGCAACACTTTCAAAAAACTTCAATTCTATGCTGGCTTCAGGAAGAAAAAAACAGCTTGCAAAAAATCGCCTGACTGTTTTCAACCTCAAGCAAGGTATTAAAAATGACAACATCAGCAAAATGCAAAATGATTTGCGGAATGATCCGGGTATTGAATTGGTAGCGCCTGTATTCAAGGCAAAAGACGCATCCATGATTGTTACCGACGAGTTTATTATACAATTCAAACCCTATGTTTCAGAAAATCTCGTTTCAAGTTTGTGTTCTTCATATAATGTTGAAGCAGTCGAAAAAGTATCATGGTCTGAAAATACCTATATTTTGCGTGTTAAAAAAGGGGATTGCCTGAACACGGCAAATACCTTTCATGGACTGAAGGATGTGGTTTATGCTCATCCGAATTTTGTGCGGATGATGTCTCACAGACCTCTGTCACTGCGAAATTTGAAAGAAGAAGTTATTATTGGCCCGGACGGAGAAATTCTTCCCGCTGGAACAAAAATTGAGAAAGGAACAAATAGTTATAAAAGTGTCCGCCCGGTTTCTATTACATTGTCCGAACCAATCCAAACGAGCCAAATAGCGCCCTTCACGCCTGTATCCCACACCACATTAAAGACAGAAACCTTTGAAAGCACATTTCCAAATACGTGGATATTATATAGTGACGACCCTACAGACCCATTATGGGACAAGGAATCCTACAGATCTTATTCAGGGTCCTACAGCGGATACTGCGTTGGGTCATCTGTAGCTCCTCCTGGGCCTTATCCCGATGATGTTGAAACGCTCATGATTTATGGACCATTCTCTCTTTCCGATGCTGTGGACGCCCGATTAAATCTTCAAATGTGGGTAGATGTGGAGGCTGGGTATGATTATGTTTCCGTTTTGGCATCAGGGGACGGAATATCTTTTTCTGGTCATGGTGGTATCAGCGGAGACTGGGCATCAGCCAGTGGTGGAACCGGTTTTATGAATGTTTCATTGGATCTCAAAAGCGTTCCGGATATCGGAGATCTTATGGGTGACTCAACCGTATGGGTTGCTCTCCTTTTTGGGAGTGACGAATCCGTTGGATATGAAGGTGTATATGCAGATGACATTATTATTGAAAAAATAACCGGCGGATACGAAAGTCTGACAACAGACACGTACGACCACCTTCAGTGGAGCTTGAGTAATAATGGTCAGTTGTGGGGGGATGAAGGCGTGGATATCAGCGCGCCGGATGCGTGGGGGATCACCCACGGCAGCAGTTCTATTATTATAGCCATCATCGATGAAGGAGTGGATCTGACCCATCCGGATCTTTCAGGCAAAATGGTCACAGGTTATGACGCAACGGATGGAGGATTATCCGGCGCACCCCAGGGAGATGATGCCCATGGCACCAACTGCGCTGGCATCGCAGCAGCAAGCACCAACAACAGCATTGGTGTTGCAGGGATAGCGCGCGAAGCCAGTATCATGCCTATCCGAATTGCCTATGGTGACGGTGCTGATGGATGGATTACATCCGATGCATGGATCGCGGACGGAATCGCCTGGGCTGTCACCAATGGAGCGGATGTTCTCAGCAATAGCTGGGGCGGCGGCACTCCGTCAACAACTATCACCAACGCGATTGCAGACGCCAAAACCAATGGGCGGGGCGGGAAAGGATGCATTGTTGTTTTTTCCTCAGGGAATGATAACGATGCTGTTTCTTATCCAGCAACACTAAGCAATGTGCTGGCCGTTGGCGCGATCAGCCCGTGCAATGAAAGAAAAGCGCCCACAAGCTGTGATGGCGAGTTTTGGTGGGGAAGCAATTATGGAGCAGAACTGGATATCATGGCCCCTGGTGTACACATGTATTCCACAGATATTCAGGGCGCCTCTGGGTATGACTCTGGTAATTACTTTTATGATTTCAACGGCACGTCCAGTGCCGCCCCTGTGGTGTCAGGAGTGGCAGCATTAATTTTAGGACTCAACCCAGATCTGACAGCCACACAAGTTGAACATATTCTTACATCAACCGCAGATGATATGCTCACCTCAGGATGGGATCAATATACAGGGCATGGGAGAGTGAATGCATACGAAGCGCTTTTACGATCAAGTGGAGGCGGCGGGCTGCCTGCTATTTTTAATCTTTTGCTGCTTGACTAAATAGAAATTAACTCATTTTACCTGACCAAGGCCTTTCTTCTCATAATAAAAAGAAAGGCCTTTTTATTTGACCTGAATTCCAGTATGATTCATCAAAATACTGGCGCACTGATATTTTTGGCAGGATCAAACATGATTCAATAGAGGTAACAATGAAAAGACATATTTTATTAAAAATATTGAATAAAAAAAACTTCGGTATATTTATCATTTCACTTTTAGCATCTCTGGGGTGCGGACTTACAACAGTAAATCAAAAAAGTTCATCGGACTCATATTACTATTCAGATGGAATAAAAGTACAATTAAATCCCTCCAGGGAATATATCGCGGTCAGATTTAAAGCAGGCAAATCATTTCATATCTCTTCCAGATTCCCATTATTCATCGTTCCGCATGATAAAATAGAACTGACAAAAAACCGTTTGGTCCTTTTTTATTTAAACGAAAATATCGCTGAGGCTGATATTTTAAAAATTCAAAATGGCTTGAATAATGATCAGAATATCAATATGGTCGCACGTGTATTTGATAGCGGCAGGAATTCAATGATTATTACAGATGAATTTATTGCCCAATTTCATCCGGGTATTTCTGAAGCCGTTATTTCAAAACTAAACCAATCATTTAATGTGGGAATCATAGAAAAAGTAAACTGGTCTGAAAATACGTATATCCTTCAAACACGCTCTGGGGATGCCCTTGAAACAGCCAATCAATACCATACATGCAAAGAGGTGATTTACGCCCATCCCAATTTTGTACGAATTTTAAATAAGTGATATATTGTTATTCACATTTTCAAATCTCTAACTGAGTCAATTCTTTGAATGACAGCAAAATGCTCCCGTGAGACTTATGAGACCAAATCGGATGAAGAACTGGTCCAGTTATCCATTGCTGACGTGGATGCCTTCTATTTTCTGATAAAAAGATATGAACCAAAAATATTACGGTATATACGTCGAATGACCGGCAGTAAACCAGACAAGGCAGAAGACATCCTTCAGGAAATATTTTTAAAAGTATATCGCAATCTCAACAGCTTCGATCCGACATTAAAATTTTCGAGCTGGGTGTATCGTATCGCGCATAATGAAATGATCAATCAGTATCGTAAAGATAAACAAACCTCAGGAACGGTCAGCCTGGATGACACAGATGAAATCGATTTATCCGCAAAACTGATTTACGACGAAGATATTCATAAAACCTATGTTTATGGAGAAACCGCGGAAGCAGTAAAAAAAGCGCTCCAATCTCTGCCGGTAAAATATCGCGATGTATTGATTCTCAGATATTTTGAGGATAAGGACTATAATGAGATCAGTGATATTCTGCGCAAGCCGCCGGGAACCATCGCAACCCTGCTGAATCGCGCAAAATCTAAATTCAAGAAAATTGCCAGACAATACCAGCTGGACAGCCCTTTATGAAACCATGACAGACATCAGCAAAAATACACTGGATAAAATTAAAAAAGAAAACGTCCACCCTATTCCCAGGCACTATTTTCTGTTCAAGCGCTCCGTATTGTGGATTTTATTCGGACTTTCAATATTCTTTGGAAGTATTGCCAGCGGGATTGCCATTTTTCTGCTGACGCGTGTTGAATGGGATGTATCCCATTATCTGGCGCGCAGTTTTATCGGATTTCTACTGCTCGTCTTCCCCTACTTCTGGCTGATATTTCTGCTTGGATTTTCCATCTTTTCCTATATCTTCTTCCGTCACACAGAGCAGGGTTACCGGTATAAAACTGCGTGGATTGTATTGCTCAGTATCCTTCTTTCGATAGTTGGAGGCGCATTGCTGCATGCAACAAAGCTGCCGGAAAGTCTTGAACGCGTGTGTGAAGAAAATGTCCCTTTCTATCATGGATTGGGAAAACACAGGCATAAAATGTGGATGTCTCCCCATCAGGGTTTGCTCGCCGGAGAAATCACCCACATCCGTTCCGGCGCCATAATCGAATTGGAAGATTTAAACGGCATGAAATGGACGGTTCACACGGGTGATGCTATTTGGCGGGGCAACCTCAGCCCATCCGAAAATCTACAAATTAAACTTATTGGACAGATGAAAGGAGATGGACAATTTGTTGCGTATGAAATTCGGCCATGGGAAGGTCAAAGACATCGGGGCAGAATACAAAGAAATAGAAGAATGGGAACATACAGATAATAACGCGCCATAGCGTATTATCGACTTCGCAGGATGCTTAAAATAGAAAAATGACAGGTCGCCATCGGCCTGTCATTTTTTTATAAAAAATGAAAGAATATCTTCCGACCCACTGTACTACTCAGTGAAAGGTTAAATCCGTGAGAAATAAAAACACAAGGAGATTTAAAATGATAAATTTATTTAAAGTAGCTGCACTTTCTTTATGTATGGTATGCAGCGTTACATTTGCCTATGCAGGCACTGACAAAGAAATTGCTAAAAATGATGATGCAGCTAAATCGGCTGCGATAAACGGCCCGAATTTCGTTGATAAAGACGGAGATGGTATTTGTGACAACTACTATGGGAAAGGAAAGGGAGGCGGTAGAGGCAAACGTTTTCGAACAGGCGCCAGAGATGGAAGTGGTCCGAAAAATGGATCTAATCAGAGAGGACCGAATTTTGTCGATAAGAATGGCGACGGGTTCTGTGACAGGGTCCAACAAGTAAAGTAGTAACATTGTTCATAATTCACGAAGCCTTTCAATAAAGGGGCGCTAAGACAAGCGCCTCTTTTATTTTATTGTAAACCAAATCTACTGGTGATCCGTCTAAGAAAACAAAAACCAATGAAAGGAGATACGAATGTATAAAATAGCAGCAATAACGGTTCTGAGTTCACTTTTGTTCTTCACCGCATGCATGCCGCTTTTTATTCCTGTCGTACCGCTTCCGCGACCCAAACACATAGCTGTATGGGTTCCAGGCCATCCGCATCAGCACCATCATCACGCGCCATGGGGTTGGAGACACAAACATTGGCGGCATCACTAAAAATAGGGAGAAAGCAAATCAAATAATAGGCGCTTAATTGTGGGCGCCCACGAACGCCTGAAAACCAATTTTGGCCTGTTTTCAATTGATCGGCTATTCGATGAATTCATATCTATCTCTCCTTTCCCCGTTGTTAAAAAAAACAATCATACTATTCAAACGGCATATCTATTTGTAAATCACTTTGCATCTATTCAGTAAATATATTAAAAAGATCTGTCTTTTGTCTTAATACCGTCATGGTTTCGTATCAACAATTGTAAATATATCCAATGGATAACGACCGAATACACCGAATTTGCCCTTTATGCGGTCAGACTCTTTCCAAATGTGTCTGCAAAAAAGAGGATATATACCTCTTCTGTCCAAAAGCAGGAAATCCGCGAAAACACATTGACGTATGCCGCAAATGCCATAAACGAAAAAAATGCAAAGCCTTCCAGGGCTATCTTCAGCCTGAACTTCCATTCCATAAGAACAAATAACTCCAACGCAATAAATGACAATCAGATTGACTGAATTCCTCTGTATGCTTAACTTATAACTACATAAATGAGCTATGACCATTTATGGATGAACAATTAAAAGACAGTTATCTCCATTCCGTTAAGATGAAAGGAGGCGTGACATGACAAAAGTGAACGATTTTTGTAATAAAACATACAAACAGCTTGTTGCCCTAAAGGCAGGATTATATGATGTTCTTGCAAAAGCAGAAACAGTATCCGATTCAATTCATACGGATGCATCCCATCACTTAAAGGGTCTGATTGCCGGTATTGAGGCTGGTCTTGATGAATTAATGAATCAATGCCCATCAGACTGGTCTCCGAATAAACAAGAGATCGAGAACAAAATGGACGAACTGACAAGCATACTGAGCAAAATGGCTAAAAAGATGGGTACCATTGTACCGGATTCAGCAGCATGGATTTAATGAGAACAGTTCATTTCTATCAACGAAAATACCCATTGAATTACCGCTGTTGCGGGGTGAATGAATTCTCCGTATATCTGTTGATTCTTCTTATATTTATTTCAGGTTCAAAACTCGATTTGAAATAAAAATATTTTTCACTCGTCTCCTCTGATTTCTTGTTTTTTTACAGTCTGTAATAGATATTGACACCTCCCATCGCTTCCGCCACGTATTCATTTTTTATTTTATAATTATATCTATAAGTTAGATCGCCACCTGCATACGCTTCCATTGGTATATAAATTGCTAACTAAATAGTCATTATAAAAACTACACGAATCGGTTAAGCCGATTCTTCGAAGTAACGAATTAAAAAACAAGGGAGAGAAAAATGAATATTTTAACCAAAGGGAAATTGTTCTTTCATGTTGTAAAGTGGGTGCTGACCTGGAATCGCAAAAAACTGCATTATAAACCACATGGAATCAAAAATCCGAAATTTATGACGGCAATGGAAGCAGTGAAATTAATTCCGGACAAAGCCACGCTTCTCTCTTCTGGGATGGCCGCCAACGCCCGACCATCCGTTTGGTTTTGGGCTATTGAACGATCTTTTAGGGAAACCGGCCATCCAAGAGATTTGACTCACATTATTGTGGGCGCACAGGGAGGAAGAGGAAAAGTGCCTGGAACTGTTGAAGAACTCGGAAAACATCCTGGATGCGTAACGAAATTTATCGCAGGACATTTAGAAACCCTTAAATCCTTTTTGCATCTTGCAGATCAGGGACGTATTGAATTGCACGCTTTTCCGCAAGGCGTAGAAACCTTTCTTATTGAAAAACAGATTCAGGGTAAATATGAGCTTGAAACAGAAACAGGAGTAGGAACTTTTCTTGACCCTCGGATCGGGAGAGGAACGGCTGTTCTAAATGGCATGGGTAAAAGCATGACAGAACCTGTAGGTGAAAAACTGAGATATCATTTCCCAAAAATTGATGTCGCTTATTTTATTGCTCCGGCAGCCGATAGTGAAGGAAATATCTATATGAAAAATTGCTGCATGCACACGGAAAGTTACGAATCCTCTCTTGCAGCAAAAGCCAATGGCGGAAAGGTTATGGTCAGTGTTGCTGAGATTATTGAAAAGGATCCGGAGGATATTTTCCTTCCTGCCGACAAAATTGACGCAATCGTCATTCATCCCTTAAACGAACAGACCGGGTCTATTCCTCAGCTCAAACACTGGGACATGTTTACAGAAGGTGCTCATAGTGATTTCGATGAATCCATGGAAAAATTGAGGTTTATCAACAAAGTATTAAAGATCACGCCCAATCGCGGCCCTGTTGAAAACGCACTGGCAAGACTCGCTGCGCATGTGTTTACGAAATTTGTCAAGAAATGCTCCAATGTGGTTGTTGGCGTGGGTATGCCTGAAGAAGTCTCAAGGCTCATCTATGAAGGAGGCCTTTTCCATGATGTAACATTTATTTCAGAAACCGGTGTCATCGGCGGTCTGCCGGCTCCCGGCATATTCTTCGGAGCAGGAGTCAATCCAAAAGAAATCATAACGTCTGCTCAAACCTTTCATTTATGCTACAATCATTTGGATGTGGCAATCCTGGGCATCCTTGAAGCCGACAGCGGGGGGAATGTCAATGTCTCCAAAAGAGGAGAAGGGGCCATCAATTATGTGGGCCCAGGTGGATTTCCTGATTTCTGCGCCGCAGCAAATACCATCATTTTTGTGGGCTCCTGGATGGCGCATGGAGAGTTGATTTTAGAGAACAACCGGTTAACGATAAAAAAACCCGGTCAGCATAAATTTATCGAAAAGGTTCAGGAAATTACCATGAGCGGAGCACAAGCCATTAAGAAAGGAAAAAAAGTCTTATATGTAACAAATGTCGGCGTTTTCATGCTTACTCCAAAAGGCATGGAACTCATTGAAGTCATGCCGGGGATCGATATTCAGCGCGATATCATCGACGCATGTCCGATGAAGATTATCGTTCCGGAAAACAAGAAAGTACCCATTATTGAAAACTCCATTGTTACGGGAGAAGGATACAAATTGAAATGGGAAGTATTTTAAATGATAGCCCTTTCACATGAATTATACAAAAGCTCCCTGCTACGGACAGCAGAGAGCTTTTGTATATCCCCATAAATACGATAAGACTCATTTCATCAGTAAACACATTGTAACCCTTTTTTCTTCTTAAACGCCAGCCCTTCATACAATTACGGATTTATATTCTTGACAAACAACTCATCTTTGTTGAAAGTACTCCTTCAAAAATAAGTATATCTGGGGCATCCATGTTTGGAACTATTCTCATTACAGCTATTACACTTATACAGATGTATGTTTTCTGGCGCATTTCTTCAGTGCCATTTGTAAAACAGTATATTCCCAGAAAATTACTTATGAGCATTGGCATCCTTTTATGGGCATTTTTTTTTGCCGGCAGGGCCTATGGGCACC
>JAABPS010000002.1 GCA_011391835.1 Desulfobacteraceae bacterium | reverse complement strand
TGGCGGTAGATAGTGTAACGCTGTTCGGATTCCTGATGCCCAGATTGTCTCCCAAATTACGAGGCCTGGCACTTTCCACCGGCATCGTTTTTTCAGTTATTGCTCTCGTTCAGGGCCTTCGGCCGCCGGTTATGAAAAACTATGATGTGAGTCTTCCCGGCCTGCCCGATAAAATGAATGGAACAGTCATTGTCGCCATGTCAGACCTGCACATTGGTTCGTTGATTGGGGAACGATGGCTGGCTGCCAGAGTCTCCCAGGTCCAGGCGCAGGAGCCGGACATGGTTGTTCTCCTTGGGGACATTTTTGAGGGGCATGATAATCCCCCTGTTCATCTGCTATCAATGCTTGGCCACATTCCCGCCCCTTTGGGCGTGTGGACTGTGATGGGCAACCATGAATTTTACAGATATCGCGATACGACACAGAAGCTGATTGAAGAGTCTCATTTTAATGTACTGAGAAATCGCTGGAAGGAAATCACACCCGGTTTTATCCTGGCGGGAGTAGATGACCTCACGGTTATGCGACGATCAGGCAACACTGATGATTTAATAGTAAAAGCTCTGATCAACCGTCCATCCGGCGCGACCATTCTTCTCTCACACTCACCCTTGCAAGCAGAAAAAGCGGCAGATTTGGGTGTAGCGCTCATGCTGTCCGGACACACCCATGGCGGACAGATATGGCCATTTGGATATCTTGTTCAACAGGTCTATCCGCTAATGCACGGTATGCATGAAGTCAATAAAATGAAGGTGATTGTATCCCGCGGAACCGGTACATGGGGCCCACGAATGAGGCTCTGGCATCCGGGTGAGATTCTTAAAATAACCCTCTATGCAAAACCAAATGGATAAACCTTTAAAAATTTGTTTTACATTTCAAAATATTATATTATCTGTTCTGTATCTTTACAAAATGGTTTTGGATGTTTACTCTAATAAGTACAAAAGTTAATAAATCAAAATGTGAGGGATGAACCATGTATAATAAAGTTGTTATGGATCATTTTAAAAATCCAAGAAATGTTGGGGTCATAGAGAATGCAGATGGTGTGGGGGAAGTCGGGAACCCGTTATGCGGAGATATGATGACCATTTATCTTAAAATCAATGGCAACCGTATTGATGATATTAAATTTCAGACATTTGGATGCGGATCAGCCATTGCAGTTTCCAGTATGCTGACGGAAATCGCTAAAGGAAAAACTATTGAAGAGGCAAAGAAAATTACCAATAAGGATGTGGCCAATGCGCTTGAAGGACTTCCCAAAAACAAGCTGCATTGTTCCAATCTCGGCGCAGATGCCTTGCATATGGCCATCCAAAACTATGAAGACCGGAAAGCAGGAATAACCCGCGCCGAGCCCGCGCGTAAGGAAGAACACGAACATTCTCATGGTGAACAATGCTACTGCCCTTACTGCGATGTGGAGATCAGCGAATCCGCAACGTTCTGCGAAGCCTGCCAGCGGGACATTACTGAAGAACATTAAATCAACACAGGAACGACTCATGACTATTATTAATTTTGACCATATATCATACAATCCATTACTGCCTGAAGTAAAAAAGGCAATGATAGAAGCAATTAACAAAGACTATCATAACCCGTCCAGCATGCATAAAGCCGGAGAACAATCAGCAGAAGTGATTGAAAAAGCACGGGCAGCAGTGGCACAACTGATTCACGCCGATTCCCCAAAAGAAATCGTTTTTACTTCCGGTGGAACAGAATCTGTAAACTATGCCATAAAGGGAGGTGTCATGGCCAATACTGAAAAGGGCACCCACGTTGTCACGTCCAATATTGAACACAATGCTGTCATCCGAAGTTTGAAGCGCCTGAAATCCAGCGGACTGCAAGTAACCTCACTGCCTGTTGATGAAAACGGGCGCGTGCGCCCAAAAGATGTGGCAGATGCAATTACAGACAAAACGATCCTTGTCTCTATCATGCACAGCAACAACGAAACGGGTACCATACAGCCAATAGAGGAAATCGGCAAAATTACCAGAGAGAAAAAGGTACTTTTTCATTGTGACGCAGTAGATTCCGTCGGAATTGTACCTGTAAATGTTCAGACACTCAATGTGGATCTGCTGAGTTTCGCATCCAATACATTCTACGGGCCAACCGGTATGGGCGGGCTTTATGTTCGCCGCGGAACGCGGATATTCCCCTTACTGGACGGAGGTGTACAGGAAAATAACAAACGGGCCGGCACTGAAAACCTGATCGGCATTATCGGTATGGGGAAAGCTGCTGAATTGGCAGTTCAGCATATAAACACTCAATATGACCATCTGCTGAAATTAAAAAATACCCTCCTCAACAAACTGCCAGATTATATCAATGAATACCTCATCAACACAGACCTGAAACACAGCCTTCCCCACGTGGTATCCATATCCATAAAATACATTGAAGGTGAAAGCGTGGTACTGATGCTGGATGAAGATAACTTTGCCGTTTCCACAAAATCAGCATGCGCCACCGGTTCCCTTCGCGCGTCTCATGTACTTCTCTCTCTGGGTCTCAGTCACGCGGATGCTCAGGGGACACTGGTACTCGCATTTGGGCTTGAAAATACGGCGGATGATGTAATGAAGTTTTTAAGCTCATTAAAAAATGTAGTCACAACTCTGAGAAACATGTCTCCACTTTATAAGAATAAGTAAAGTTTAGAACGAAATTAGAACTGGCGGGTTATTTTTTGGAGAATTATTTTTCTACTATCTTTCCTTTCCGAACAAGGCTGGAATATTCTGCTGGATATAATTGTTTTAAGCATTCATTGCATACTCCATGGGAAAAGAGAATATCTGTTTTTCCTCTCAGCCATGTTTCAATAGGAATCCATTCGTTTTGA
>JAABPS010000037.1 GCA_011391835.1 Desulfobacteraceae bacterium | reverse complement strand
AACCGCAGAATAACATAATCCGGAAGACGAAACCGGCTCTCAATGGCCAGAGCTGCGTTTAATGGATGCTCCTTTCCGCTAAGCACCGGCAATGCTGTTTCCATCTGAAAGCCGGAAATATCGTTTCGCCCGAGCAGTTCCTCAATCTCATGTGCATTAAAAAGGAGTTCACTTTGAATATAACGCCTGACCGGGTCATGATCTCTGATTGTCAGGTATGGGGCAAGTTCCGGTAAGAAGGTGTCAATCTCCCGCTGCCTCTCTGGTGTCAGGTCGTAGTATTGGCTCGCTGCCATTTCCAGCACGAATTTACGATATCCGGCAAAAATCTCATCTGCCCCTTCTCCTGTCATCACAACTTTGACGTGTTCACCGGCCAATTGGCACACCTGTTCGGTTGGAAGAACAGCGCCCAGAGAAATAGGCTCTTCAATGGCGCGAACAATATCTATAAGCCGATTCAGGGTCTCTTTTCCGCACAGCTTTGCTATATGCGCTGCGGATTGAAATCTGTCGGCATTTACCGCCAGAAAGTTTTTAACCAATGGAAGTTCATTGTACATATCTTCATCAAAGGCCATGGTAAACAGCTTGCAGGACGGACGCTGCCGCACAACCTGCGATGATACGGCAGATGAATCGATGCCACCGCTTAAAAGGCAGCCCACCTCTACATCTGCTCGAAGCCTGATTTTTACCGCGTCTTGAAATAACCGGTAAAATTCTTCAGCCGCCTCATCCAGCGATATATTGCTGTTCACTCTATCCAGACGGTATTCCCAGTACCGCTCGACTCGAAACTCTCCGGTAGTTAAATCATATTCAAGAAAATGCCCTGGCAGCAGCCGTTTAATCCCAAGAAACATGGTTTCCTCTCCCGGAACATACCTGTAGGTAAAAAAGGTTGGAACCCGCGAGAGATTTAGCTGTGTTGGAAGCCCCCTGCATCGTAGCAGGGGTTTTACTTCCGATGAAAATGCAAAATGGTTATTCCATTGTGTATAATATAAGGGCTTGATTCCAAACCGGTCCCTGAACAATATAAGCTTTTCTTTTTGTTTGTCAAAAATCGCACCCGCATACATTCCGTTGAGATCATTTAAAAAATTAGTCCCTTTTAACCGGTACAAATGAAGGGCAACTTCAATATCACCCTTTGAAACAAAGGGCTGATCTTTTAGTTCAGATCTGAGCTCTACATAATTGTATATCTGTCCATTGCATATAATGGCGGACTGGTCGGACGGGCATTGGATCGGCTGCATGCCTGTTTCGAGATCCAATATAGACAGCCGGACGAATCCAAAACCAATGGATCCGGATGGCGTATGATAAACAACCTCTTGCTTATCATCCGGGCCCCGATGCCTCTGAAGAACTCCCATATCGGACAGGAGACGTTTTATTCCATCTTTTTCCAATGTCCGGGATATGATTCCGTGAATGCCGCACATACGCGTTCTCTTTACACTATCAAACGTGATCTGGGTTTAAGGAAACATGCAATGTGAATGGGGCGAGGAAAACACATTGCAAAACTCCCTTTCACCGGATTAGAACATGGCGCCCCTGATTTCATACGAACTCCTTCATCTCTCATAGCAATAAATGATGGATCATACAGTTGAGGTGCGCAAATAATAAAGAATCAGACTTGACCAATAACCAGTTTGGGTTTATCAAGTCAAGGGAAAAGCATTATTTTCTGATTTTATGTGTACCTGATTAACATTTCAACAGGCTATTGGCGCATCCATGCGGTCGAGAAAACAGTCAAACGAAGCAGTCCAAAAAATACTGGAACGCAAGATCCTGCAGGGGTTATCCTGTGAATGGGAAGCTGCTTTGTATCTTTTAAGTCCAACACAACGAATAAATTTTAAAAAACCCCTGTTCAGCCTGCAATCCTTGAAAAGCAGATTGGGATACTGGTCTCCAGAAAAAAATGAAATTTGTTTAAACCGGCATTTTGTTTTGAACTATCCATGGGATTCCATTCGGGAAGTCCTTCTGCATGAAATGGCCCATCAGTTCGCCGACCAGATGTTTCGCCCTTTCAATGAACCGCCCCATGGCCCACGATTTCAGGAAGCATGCCGCCTGCTTCGCGCCAATCCTAAAGCATCCGGTAATTACCAGTCCCTTTATGAGCGGGTGTTGTCCGGCCCTGTTGACGCCGAAGACAAAATCATGCTTCGAATTAAAAAATTGATGGCCCTTTCCGAAAGCTCCAATCAACATGAAGCAGAAGCCGCCATGTCAAAGGCGCATGAACTGATATCAAAATATAATATTCGTCTTCTGGAACATAATGAGAACCGAAATTTTGAGAGCATATTTATCGGCGTCCCCTTGCTCCGTCATCCCAGAGAAGAATATTTCATTGCAAATCTGTTACAGGATTTTTATTTTGTCCAGGGCATCTGGGTTTCGGCCTATGTGGTTGAAAAAAACAAAATGGGGCGGGTTCTGGAAATCAGTGGAACCATTCAAAATATACGGATCGCCAGTTATGTGTATGATTTTATCAAACACTACATTCATTCCAAATGGATTGAGTACAATAAGGACAACGCGCTAAACCGATACCATAAATGTGATTTTGCGGTCGGCATTATAACAGGATTTCGCACCAAACTGGAATCCCAGCAAAAAAAATACCAACGGGCTGTTGACAGCACATGCCTGGTGAAGATTGAAGATCCGTTATTGACAACATATCTTTCCCATAGGTATCCTCATGTTCATCGGTTCAATAAGAATTCGTCAAGCCATGACATACGTATTTTTAATGACGGAAAAAGGGTTGGCAACAATATGGTTATTTACAAAGGGATTCATGATATAATTAAAAACAAGATACGGTTTCTCCCATAAGCGTTTACCTGATGTTTACTGGATGGATATTTGTTCACATTAATGAAACATTGATTTTCCCATTGACAGTTTTGCAGCAAACCTATATTTTTAAAGAATAAAAAAGCAGTCGTTATAACCGCATATGAAAAACTCGATATGACCCGCAAATCAACTAAACTGACTGTACTGTTTGCTGATATCGCTAAAAGTACTGAGCTGTATGAGGCAATTGGTGATAAAAATGCTCAAATGCAAATTGCCTACACGCTTTCCATCCTGTCTGAAGTTGCCAGACAGTGCCAGGGAACAGTCATCAAAACAATAGGTGATGAAATCATGTGCGCGTTCCCACATCCTGACGCCGCGGTAGAGGCTTCAAAAAAGATGCACATGGCGCTTGATGATGCTTTTCTGAATCATAAAACAGATTTAACCCCTATCAATATTTATATCGGGTTTCATCATGGACAGGCCATCATGGAGGATAACGATGTCTTTGGTGAAGCGGCAAATACTGCTGCGCGTATGGTGGCATTGGCTCAGCAGCGGCAGACACTGACAACTGAAGAAACCGCCAAGGCATTATCCCCTCCACTCCAATCGTCAATCAGATTCATTGATAAAACCACCATCAAGGGGATAAGCGGTGAGATGAAAATATATGAATGCATTTGGGAACAACATGATGTAACCGTAATGATGGATACGTCGGCATCAACGACACTTCCCAAGTTAAAGGCGCATCTGAAGCTTCAATTTCAGGATCGGATCATAGAAATAGATGAAAGCCATCCTGTTTTGACTTTGGGACGTCAAAAACATAATGACCTGATTTTTAAAGCAGAACGCGTTTCACGTTCACATGCCCGCATTGAACACCGTAAAGGAAGGTTTGTGATTATTGACAAAAGTTCAAACGGGACGTATATCATCTTTGAAGGAAAAAAGAAAATTCATTTAAAGAGAGAGGAAACCCAGTTGGTCGGTAAGGGATTAATTTTTCTTGGCAAAAAGCCAGATGATGACTTATCTGAAGCAATACATTTTGAAATTGTATTATAGACCTTCCGGCAAATCCTCATCTCCCTTTTCTATATTTTCTGGACCCGCTTCACCTGCCGCGTTCTCATTCATCATTTTTATTTTAGCCAGCTTTATATATTCAAGATATTTTTTTGCTTCTGCATTATTCGGGTCCGATTTCAACACATCATTGAAATAAGAGGTTGCCTGATCATATCTCTTTTCATTATAGGCCTGAATTCCAAGGGCAATGGATTCCACAGCGCTTCCTTTTTCTCCAGAATCGTCGCCACTTGCGCCGGCGGCCTTTGTTTCGCTCCCACCCGTATCCGAGGGTACGCCCTTTGGGATAGCCTGACCTTCGGTTGTAATGGCATCTTTTTCCGTATCCGCGGTTTTATCAGGAACGGTAGCCCCCGCGGCATCGTTGGAAGGCTTTTCAGCAGAACCCTCGAACTGAGCTTTGCTCTCTTTCTTTGCAGCAATAAGATTATCAAGCTTAACTATCTGATCAGGTTTTAAAATCTTTCGAAGTTCTGAATAGGTCTGCCTTGTAAAGGTTTTCAAGGCTTCTGATCGTTCCTTTGTATCTGTTGATCCTTTAAGCTGCTGTTCCAGTTTTGTCCCGGTTGCAGAATAGATATGTTCAAATTTAACCGCCTGGTCAGAGTCAAGTGCCAATATCTTTACCGTCCGTTTATAAAAAGGCCTTTCTTTTATTGCATCTGGTTTTGTTATTTCTTCGATTTTCTCGTCCATGGACTGCTGCTGAATGAGCGCCAGATATCGTTTCGCATCCTGGTTTTCGGGATCCAACGCTAAAATCTCATTGAAATATAACGTTGCCTGTAAATAATTCTTATTTTCATAGGATGTGATGCCTAACGAACGATTCAGCGCGATGTCTTCTCTCTTCTTCTCTTCATGAGTTGCCAGCCTAAGATATCGCTTTACATCTTCATTTTCCGGGTCAGTTTTTAAAACTTCCTGAAAGTAAACAATAGCTTTTGCATATTCCTTGCTGTCAAATAATTCTTTCCCTTTATCATAAGCATTTTCTGTTGGATCTTTTTGACGGGTGTCACCTTTTATCTCATTGACGGTTTCAGCGGTTTTAATTGTTTCAGCGCTCTCCCCTTCTGCCGCATCGGAAGGACTGCTGCTTTTTAATTCGGATAGCTTTTTCTGTATCAACGCAGCATCGTCTGCCTGAGGAACTAATTGAAGATACTGTTCATTGTAAAAAATCGCCTGATCGATCTCCCCTTTTTCCTCATAGGCGTCTGCCAATCCTTTATAGGGAGGCGGAAAGGATTTATTAATATCAATGGCTTCCTTATAGTGAACAATCGAATCATCAAAAAGGCCTTTCTTATGATACGCAAGCCCTAAAAGATAACGGGCGTTCACATCCGTTGGATCTGATGCCAACGCTTTGTATAAATGGGTGATGGCTTCATCGTAATTCTTTTGTTCAATAAACAGCTCCCCTCTGCCGGCATCCCCATCGCTCTTTGTGGAAGTATATCTTGAATAAATAAATAAAATGAGACCTGCTGAAACAACCGCTGCCAGGACAGATATGGCCATTGGCTTAATCAGACGAAACTTCCCTTTACGAGGAAGTAATACCGTCATGCCATCCGGATTATAGTCAGCATCAAAGCTCTCATCAGGTTTGAGATGTTTATAATCTTTCAGATCACTTAATAATTCTTCATAATTTTGATAACGATTATTCGGGTCTTTGGCAAGTGCCCGGTGAATAATATAGTGAATCTCTTTGGGTATATCGGAGGAAATCGCCTCTACCTTTATAGGAGCATCATATAAAATACTTTTCATTATTGTTGAAACAGTATCACCCTGGAACGCTTTTTGTCCCGAAACGATTTCATACAGGACAGCACCCAGGGCAAAAATATCAGATCGAACGTCGGGCTCCATGCCATTTAACCGCTCTGGTGACGTATAGCTCGGCGTAACCATCGAGAGCATGGTTTTGGTTAAATCTGCCGTAGATGTTCGGGCAATGCCAAAGTCTACCAAATACACTTTTCCTTCTTTATCAATGATGATATTTTCAGGCTTTATGTCGCAATGAATCACTCCTTTTTTGCTTGCATAGGACAGCGCATCACATATTTGCTCCATCAGGCTTTGGACTTCTCCAAAACCAATTTTCTTAGATGTCCGCAGAAATTCTCGCAAACTTTTTCCTTCAATGTACTCCATAGCAATGTAAAAAAGACCCGATTCTTCGCCAGCGTCATAGATGGTGACAATGTTCGGATGAGCAAGGTTCCCGGCGAGTTTGGCTTCTCTTAAAAAACGCTTCTTCCATTTTTTATGATCCGTCTCATCTTTTGGGATGTCAAACCGGATGGTCTTAATTGCCAGCGTTCGTTCAATGTAAGGATCGATGCCTTTATAGACAACACCCATCCCCCCCTTCCCGATCTCCTCGACAATTTCGTACTTGCCGATATACCTCTTTACATTCTTATCTGATCCCACGGCAAAACCCAAATACCATCTTATTTATTCAATCTCAGTTAATGCGATCATCATATTAAATATTTTTTTTGAATCTTCATTATTCGTATTTGATTTATCGCAGAATACATGCCCTTGTGCAAGAGATTTAATGGCTTTCATATATTCATTCCGATCATTGTGCAATACCGCCCATCGAAGAAATCGTTTCTCCCTGTCCTGAAGAGTCTCGAAAATTGCCTTGGAAATATTGTTCAGCATGGCATTGCGCAGCTCTGCCTTGATCTCTGTATCGGATGGTAATTCCAGTGGATCGTACGGGATATCGGCGACTTCGACCATATCCTGAAAATAATCTTTCTTTTCCATGGAATCCTCAAAATCCTTTGCAAATAAGATTGCCCCATCCGAAGCGTCAAATAGTCTCACCGATACATTTCCAAACGCCTTTCGTGAATGGGTTCCTTTCTTATATTTTATCATCTCATATTTGTCTTTCCGGATATTCATTTCAGGCTGATAGGGCCATTTCTCCGGATTATCTCCATACGTTTTAACCATCTTATCATATTCAGGGTTTGCTTCCACCTCTTCTCCGACTTTCACCTTGGCTGTCGCCATGGTTTCAGAAACAACATCATCTACCTTAAACAATGATACATTTCCATTAATGATATAATCAGCGCCAAGCGAGCCGCCGATATTTTTAATTTTCATCTTATTCGTATCTTTTAATAAATTAATCTTTTCTTTCTCAACAATATTTATGCCATAGGGCAGTTCGTTAAATAGTCGGGTAATTAACATGTCTGAAAACAGCATCCCGTAATCCGGATGATTTGCGGGCGATCCAAACGTTAAGATGGCAATGTATTTCTGTATTTCAGTATCGATGACGTCAGCACACGTCTTATGAAGCTGAGAAATTTGAATGTCATTGGGTGAAAGCGCCAGTGCCTTAACCGAAGCGATATACGCCAGATGCATCTGCCCTTCATTTAGATACTTTTCTGCTTTTGTAAAATAATGTGAGCCTCCTTCTTTCCCAATTCTGTGTATCTCCTCTTCTAATCCCTCAATGCCAGCCTCCTTCAGAGTTGTATAAGCATTAAAAAACTTATTCTGGGATTTATACCCTTTGGCTTCGGATAAAACTTGCCTCCTGAAGACATCCGAGATATTCGTGTTCAGTTCCTTTAACTCTGGATCATCAGGATTGATCAATAATAAGTTATCACATATTGTTTTTGCTTTCCTGCCGTTCCCGGCTTTTAATAATTTAGCAATTTCCGTTAATGATGACTTTTTTTCTTTTTCAATATAAGCTGTTAGTCGGGTTATTTGGTCTGCAACTTCTTTGTCATCGGGATCAATGGCCCTTGCTTTTTGATACACGGCAAGTGCGTTGAAATACTCCCCCTTTGCATTCAGGTTTTCCGCTTCACGTTTTATTATATTCTTTTTCGCTTCTTGATATGCTGTGATTTGAGAAGATACTCTCCCCCATCGATCATCTGCAGCAGCACCTTTAAGAATTACAACCGCCTCATCAATTGACGCCAGCGATGGCGGGTCTGTTTTCGTATAAACAGTATCAGCCCATTTTAACACATCATCAACGATCTTGACCTTTGTCTCCTCTATCCGTTGTTGAATATCATTCCGCTGAGCATCGATTCTGGACTGGCTCAATGCCAGCTCATAACTCCGAAGCGCATGTATATATTCTCCTTTTCCATAAAAATCATCAGCTCTCATTCGTTCAGATGAGGCCGCGCAGCCGATCAGAACAATGAATGAGATAACTATGATAATTTTTTTCATAAATCCTCCAGCTCGAAAATCATATATTCTTTCCGATGAAAATACCCGCAGTTGAATAATAGCTGATCATATTCGGGATACATACTGAAAACAACTTATTGGAGTCAATCCTCCCCATAATGTTTTATCCGCGCATTGGGTGTTCTATTGAGGTGAATAAATCAAACGGTACCTGAAATTTGTTTAATTTATTATAAATTTTAGTTGAACACAGCTTGCATGTCAAGCATGAAAGAAGTCTGTTTGGCATTCAAAATCTGTTTAATGGCGTCTATGCTTTTCATTTTTTATATCTCTATCTCTTTGACTTTAACCCCAGAAATGATATTTTTAAGATGATCTGCAAAAAGCGAACCATCTCTATTTGAAGTAGAGCCTAAAATTTATAAAAGGAAAAATTCATGTCATCTGTAAAAAATATAATCATAGGGGTTATGGGAGGTGGAGATGCGTTAATTGAAGATAGGGAAACAGCATATCGCCTTGGAAAACTGATTGCTGTCCAAGGATGGATACTGTTAAATGGCGGAAGAGCTTGCGGAATTATGGAGGCATCAGCAAAGGGTGCAATGGAAAATGGAGGAGTGACCGTCGGTATTTTACCGGATGCTGATAGTGAACAGGTATCTGAATATATTAGCATTCCTATTTTAACCGGCATGGGGAATGCCAGAAACTGTATCAATATCCTTACAAGCCATTATATCGTCGCCTTTCCAGGTGGCGCAGGCACATTATCAGAAATAGCACTGGCCTTGAAAAACAAAAGACCGTTAATTTTACTAAATTCCGATTCAGAAGGCCTTTTTGACAAATATGCTAAAAAAGATTTGCTTTTTTCTGCCCATACTGCCGATCAAGCAATTGAAATAATTAATAATCTAATTAGAAAAAGACAGTCATGACGTTCGGTTAACCAATGTATTCGCAAGGATCAAATCTTCTTTTTCTGTAATTTTAATATTCAAACGGCTGCCAGCAATGATTTTTA
>JAABPS010000036.1 GCA_011391835.1 Desulfobacteraceae bacterium | reverse complement strand
TCATCATTACTGATAAAACCATCCTTCTTCGCGCATGTATGGGCTTTTAGTATAAGATCATATCTAAAGGCCTGGGGGGTCTGAGCAATCTGTACGCTCTCTCTATCCAGTGTCTTCTTGATATTTCCGGACTGATCCGTATATTTAATGGAATCATTCAATGGAATACCCAGAATACAGGCACCTGAACGCCGTGCTTCCATAATACATTCGCTTATCTGATCTGCCCGGATAAATGGCCTGACGCCATCATGGATAACCACAATATCCGTTTTTTTATCCACCGCCATAAGACCATTATATACGGAATCGCAGCGGTGTTGTCCGCCTTCAACCAGTTGATTTTTTTTTCGCAACTGAAGAGGAGATATCACATTTTTTTTGCAGTAATTAAAATCTCCTCGGGGTACGACCAGTATCACCGTATCGATCAAATCGCATGCGTCAAATACTAACAACGTATACCCCAGAATTGGGATACCGGAGATCGGGATATATTGCTTGCGCAATGTATCCTGCATCCTAACACCGCTACCACCTGCGACAATGATTGCTGAAACCATTTAATATGTATTCATCAATTCTAAGAAAAAACTATTGATACAGCATAAAAACAATATAAATTCAATTAGTTTCATGTATCAGGTTAGATATTTTAACTCTTTTGGCAAGGGGATTCCCTTGCCCATAGTATCTTCTCCATAATTAACGCCAGCGAGTATTTCAATATCTTTTAATGCCCTGACATCTCCTTCAAAAGTAACTTTTTTAATATTTTCCTTTTGAATTTTACCGCCTGCCCATTGTAAATCCAAAACGCTACTTGCATCAAAGCGGTCTGTCCCGACACACATTTCAACCTGCCCTCCGTAAAATTGGACAATCTTGGCAACCAAGAGGGATGGTCGGCTGTGAAATCCGAGCTGCATCGGGATACCAACACTAATTGAAGACCGCTCAATATTTTCACTTAATATTTCTTTAGCTAAATTTTTCCCAACCGTAAGAAAGTGGCATGAATAATAGAGACCATAATTGATTATTCGGTCAAGAAGTATTTCAGGATCAATCAAATACGACAGACGATCCTGAATTTTTTTATATATGTTTTTATATCCGACTTTATATAAGTGCCGCTCATAGAAATGAAGTAATCTTCCTGTGATCTGAAGAAGATGAAATACAACTGAAAAACATCCGCGAAATTCTTTTAGCGTTCGATTTCCAAACCTATATCCACCGTGTATGACATACGTGTCAAAGGACGACTGGAGATTATGAACCAGCATCTCAAATCTTCGAATTTCGACTTCATTGACTTTATCTGGAACGATTTCCATGATTTCTTTTATGGTATATGGCTCATAAAACCTGAATGGCTCGAATTTTTCTGCTATCGTTAATAGTTCGCTGGCAATTTTAACAATATTTTTTTTCTGAAGGTCTCTGTCAATATCATCAATATCATATTCCAACATCTCGCTGGTGACGACTCCAGGAAAATCCACGTCCGTATAATTATCCTCAGGTATGGATATGTGAAGATGCTTTGCTTCGTCTAAAATCACAGGCGTCAGCTTTAACAGAGTTTTGATTAAAAAATCGAGCGTCGCTGTTCCCTCTTTTTCGAATTCTTCCGTATCGTGAAGATTATAAAAAACAAGCCGATTGGAAATATGTTTTTGTGAATAAGAACTCATACTCCAATGTCTGATGGTGGCGGAGAGTTCTCTGTAAAAATACCACTCTTCGTTGTTTTTAGCCCCATGGAAGTCAAGAAAGTCCTCCAGAAGCTGGGAGGTTGATATCAGTTTAGAATAAAGACTCTTTGTAAAAATATGCTGTGAGGTCTCATTGCCTGAAATGTACTTAAAACATTTCAAGTAATCATGAGAAAACATTTTTACTTTTTCTTTAAACGTAATCCCGCAAACATCCCTATTTTGCCCATGTGCTAACATAAGCCCTTCTTAATTTTATCCGATTCAGTCTCCATATCACTGCAACGCCCCGATATAATAAAACGTATTCTATCCATATATAAAAATTGGCCGGAGCAGTCCATAAGCCGAATTCTGTTTCCAGTTAAGGTTTCCCCGAACTAGATAACGATCATTCATCCATGGATACCGGTTGCCCGGCATCTCTTGCGACCTACCCTGGAGCTTGGGCGGGCAGCCCTCAAGCACTCCTTTATTTGGTCTTGCACCAGGTGGGGTTTGCCAAGCTCCCCGGTCACCCGGAGAACTGGTGCGCTCTTACCGCGCCATTTCACCCTTACCTTAACACATTTGCCTGTCAAGACAGGCACCCGTGGTAAGGCGGTATATTTTCTGTTGCACTTTCCTTCATGTTGCCATGACTCCACGTTATGGAGCACCCTGCCCTGTGGTGTTCGGACTTTCCTCTGGAAACGATGTTCCAGCGATCGTTTAGACAACTCCGGCCAAAACTATCAATTCTTCCAATAAATAATTCTACGGCAGAAAGGACAATACTTCAAACTATCAAAACGCTGAAGCTCATTATACATCTGCGCGGGAATGTTCATATGACACCCATCGCATACTGAATTTTTTACAGGCGCCATCACTCCTCCCTTTATTTGCTCTTTTAGTTGGAGATACTGTTTCATCAGCTCTGGTTCGACGGTTTTCGACACAGTCTCCCACTCTCTATAAATATCATCGAGCTTCTGTTTCCCCTGGTCCAATCGTATATAAATATCTTCTTTTTCGATTTTATTTTTTTCTGAAAGACTGGAATACTCCTTTCGCATCCGCTTTACCGTATGTTCAACTTCATCCATAGTGTTTAGACATTCTATCATCTTATCTTCAATTTGTGAATTCTTGTTTTTCATATCATCTATTTCTTTTAATATAGATTGATATTCCTTATTGTTTTTAACCGATGCCAATTTTTCATGACTTTTACGAAGGGTTGCCTGATTTATCTCCACGTCAGATTCATATAACCGATATGCTTTCTGGAGCGGATGAATGCGGGATTCAGCCTCTTTCATCTTATTTTCGAATTCCTTAAGTTCCGAATCAAGCATACCAATCCGTTCGGATATTTTATCCAAATCGATTTTCAGTTTTGACCCCTCTAACTCAATATCCTGTAATTTTACCAAGACGTCTATCTGTTGCTTTATACTTTCCACCATCTTCCCCTAACCTTTTTCAGATTTAACTATGGTATGTTGAACCTATTCAATCTTATTGAATTCCCTTCATCCAATCGTGCCGTGTCTATCCATGCTTTAACCCGGAAAACATCGCATCAGGTATCCGGTGACCAGTAAGGATCTTTTTCAATGCTACACGCTTCAACGCTGGCATTTATATTTTTCTCATCTAAAATGACTCGTAATCGTTTTCCCAGTTCATCAACAATAATAAATTCTGATGCAAAATGACTCATATCAATAATAGCCAACCCAGCCTGCTCAACGGATCTGGCATCATGGTATCGCACGTCACCGCTTACAAAAACCTGAGCGCCTGAAGAAATAAATTCATTTATCAAACTGGAACCGCTTCCTGAACAAACAGCCACCCGATCAACGAGAAGATCCGGATTACCGGCGATTCTTAAGGATTTAATCCCACACATTTTACGCAAATACTCTGCAAAAGATGAAAGATTTATTCTCTCCCCGAGATCCCCGATCCGTCCAGCACCATTGCTGGATTCTTTGACGCATAATGGATAAATATCATACGGTATATCGTCATAGGGATATCGTACCCTAATCGTATCAATAACCTCTGACAATTTTTCTTTATCAACAGTTGTTTCAATCCTGGCTTTTTCTGTTGTATCAATCTGACATGGTTTTTCTTCAGAAAACTCTATACTTTTTTTCGATACAACTGCCTCCTGTGTAGTATATCGGACAGGGTATGGATCATGATACCCCGCCGTTCCAATGGCTGCCTCA
>JAABPS010000344.1 GCA_011391835.1 Desulfobacteraceae bacterium | reverse complement strand
ATATTTCTCTCACCAGCGACGGCTGGGAAGGTATCATGATCCCTGTGCGTGCGATCATTTTACTGATGGTATCCATCATTTTGACAGTCATTCTGTCAGCGGCTTTGGACTTTTTATAGTCTTCCAGAAACTGCTTTCGAATGCTGTCAACTTTATCTTTATCTGCCACAGGAATTTCCCTTTTTCCTCTGAATACTACTGCCTTTAGTTTTTTACTGCCCATCACAGCGCCCATTCCAGATCGTGCGGCAATTCGCCCGGAGTCCGTAGCAATCCCTGAAATAAGGGACAATTTCTCACCGCTCATGCCGATGGATGCGATTTGGACATTTTTATCATTAACCTGCTGTTTTAAGGCTTCTTCTGTTTCCACAATATCTTTACCCCACAGCGCTGACGCATCCTTGATATCAATACCGCTGTCAGTAATGCTTACCCATACCGGTTTTTGAGCAGCGCCTGTAAAAAATACAGCATCGTATCCGGTTCGCTTGATTTCCCGTGACAGGAAACCGCCGGCGTTCGCATCTCCCCATCCTCGTGTAAGCGGGGATTTGCCGGCAACCATGAACCTTCCGGAAAATGACGCACCCGTTCCGGTTAACAATCCAGAACAAAACCCCAGATGGTTTTCAGGAGATAAGGGATCAATGCCTGCTTTTTGGCGCTCCGTTATTACCGCAGCGCCAAGGCCATATCCTGAAAGATATTTTTGATAAAATGCGTCTCCAGGCTCAATCACCTTTGTTTGACCTGTGCCAAGGTCAACGACGCAGTATTTCCCCATATAAGCACCCGCCATACGCACCTCCTTATTTTTTATCTAAAATTTCTCTTACCCTGGTTGATAGTTGTTCCATGGTGAACGGTTTTTGGATAAATCCATTGCATCCACGTTCAAGTATTTTCGAGGCGTTGCCGTTAATACTGTATCCGCTTGAAAGAAGTACTTTTACATCCGGATGTATAACTTTAAGCCTGTCAAAAACCTCTCCCCCGTCCATTCCCGGCATGATCATGTCGAGAATCACCATATCAATATCATCTTTATACTCTGAATAAATTTTTACGGCTTCATCTCCGTTTTTGCAGACAATGAGGTTATAACCAAGCAGTTCAAGCATATGGATTCCCGCTTCAAGAATTCTTTCTTCATCATCAATGAAAAGAATGGTTTCCGTACCTGTTAGTATTTTTTTTGATGTTTCGATTTCATGAATAACATCTTTCTCGGATACAGGCAGGTAAATATTAAAGGTGCTTCCCAATCCTTTTTCACTGTAAGCAGTAATAATTCCTCCGTGGTTTTTGACAATGCCATACGTGGAGGCCAGTCCCAAACCAATCCCCCGGGTTAGATCCTTGGTCGTAAAAAATGGGTCAAAGACTTTTTTAAGAATCTCCGGACCCATCCCTGTCCCTGTGTCTGTTACTGAAATTTTCACAAATCTGCCCGGTTCTGTATTATACGGCTTGACATAGGTTTCATCGAGAATGATATTTTCCGTTTGAACAAATAAATCACCGCCATCATTCATTGCCTGGCATGCATTGACAAACAGGTTTAATATGGCCTGATTGATCTGTCCCCGATCAATCTCAACCGTCCATATATCTTCCTGATATTTTTCCTTAATGTTCAGTTCTTTTTTGGTACTGCCAAACACTTTTGTCATAAGTTTGATGAATTCATTAATATTCGTTGCTTTAATTTCATATTTACCGCCTCTGGAAAAACCTAAAAGCTGTCTTGTTAAATCCGAACCATTTTTAATTTGGTATTCAATATTCTTGAGACGTGCATAATGCGGATGGGCTGGATCCAGCTTATACAGCATCATGGAAACATCGCCCTGTATGCTCATTAAAAGATTATTAAAATCATGAGCGATCCCTCCAGCCAATGTACCGATGGCTTCCATCCGCTGGGCATGCTGAAGCTGGGATTCCAGTTTTCGTTGTTCAAGTTCCGCCCGTTTTCGCTCAGAAATATCATGGGCGAGTACGCTAAATCCGATGGGGTTTCCGGAATCATCCTTTTTTAAACTGACGATTCCTTCAAGTGCCAATATTCTTCCATCTTTTGCTATAATTTCATATTCGTTTATTTTTATTGATTCCCCTGTTTGATAGGCCTTTTTAAATATTTCAAAAAGCTTTTTTCTCGTTTCAGACGTTGTAAATTCTTTATAGCTTTGTCCTTTAGATTCAGCCTCCGTATATCCAACTATTTTGACTGCAGCCCGGTTTCTGAAAACAACTTTTCCGGTCAGATCAAATTCAGAATACATATCTTCCATGGTATCTAAGATGGTTCGGTATTTTTTCTCACTTTCACTGAGCATCTCTTCTGCCCGTTTGCGTTCTGTAATATCTCTGACTATCCCACGAAACCCTACGGGTTTTCCA
The DNA here is from genome assembly GCA_011391835.1 of Desulfobacteraceae bacterium. Taxonomy (GTDB): domain Bacteria; phylum Desulfobacterota; class Desulfobacteria; order Desulfobacterales; family JAABPS01; genus JAABPS01. The sequence goes on along the minus strand of JAABPS010000344.1, from coordinate 1,219 downwards.
TGCAGATCCCTGATAAGTGATACAGATGACTCATGGCTGCGACTGGCTCCGGTTTTGGCAATAATCTCCCAGTCATACAATATTGCTTTTTCACCCGTTTTAAACACACTATTGAAAATCTGATACACCTTTTTGGCAGTTTTTGGATCCATATACTTTTTGTAATTCATCCCCATCATTTCATCCTGGGAATATCCGACGATCCTGCAAAGAGAATCATTAAAAAACGTAAAACTTCCTGCAAGATCCACTTCAAAATATCCATCTTCAATAGTTTCAAGAATGGATCGATATCTATCTTCACGTTGGGTTAATGTTTTTTCGGGTTGTTTTTCTCTACGGGATGGTTTTTTAAATGGGTGTTTGAGTTCGTGATGGGCAGGTTTGTTTGACATACGTTTACTCTCCTGAGCCAATAACAGATGGAATCGTACGTTGCCGGGTTAAAAATGTTTTTAAATCATGTATCGTATCTTTAGTATAAATAGAAACAATATGCAATTTATCTTTAAAAAGATCTTTCGATGATTCATCCGCACATATATAGGAGAGTATAACCGGCTGAAATATAAATTTTATTTATCATGTTGTAAACGATCCTGTTTACTTGCCACTTGTTATTTTTCTCCAGTATGCTATATACATTTTCGTCATAAAATGACATTGAGAAAAAATGCTGTTATTCCAGAAGGTAATAGTTGAAAGGAGAAAGGAATGAATTCAATATTAGACGGAATACGCGTGCTGGATTTTTCAGAATATATTGCCGGACCTTACTGCGGGTGCCTTCTGGCTGATCTGGGCGCTGATGTTATTAAAATTGAACCGCCGGACGGAGGCGAAGAAAGACGGTTCGGAAATCAAAAGAGATACAGAGGAAATACCCGGATGGCCTTGACATTGAATCGAGGCAAAAAGGGGATATGTATTGATCTTCGAAAAAAAGAAGGGCTTCACATTATTTACAAGCTGGTGGAAAAGGCAGATATTGTTATTCAGAATTTTGTTCCCGGAATTGCAGAAAAACTGGGCATTGACTATGAAACATTATCTAAGATTAACAAACGCCTGATATTTATTTCAAGCACGGCGTTTGGGGATATTGGCCCCTATCGACGGCGGAAAGGATTTGATATTATTGCGCATGCAGCGTCAGGCATCATGTCCTACTTTGCCAATGAAGATGGTGAACCCAGAGGCCCCGGCGGAACGCCGTTCA
>JAABPS010000343.1 GCA_011391835.1 Desulfobacteraceae bacterium | reverse complement strand
GCCGCCGTTGTTTTCCCTTCGCCGTCTCCGGTATAAACCTGAACATAACCTTTCATTTATTATTCCTCATTTCTGATAAACTCTTAAAAACTTTATTTTCTCACAAAGTCACTAAGAGCACCAAGAAAATATCATTTAATATTAATAAATTAACTTTGTGATCTTTGCGGCTTGGCGTGAGATCTTGCCTTTTTACGAAACCATTATTCTTCAATTTTCCTGAGAATGTCGTTTGCCGAACATTTGTTTTCAAGCAGCACCTTCACCATACTCCCCGATCTAGCAGCCTTAACATCAATACCATCCATATCCAGAATTCGTTTTATGGTATCCCGCTTAACCGGTCCTTTTTTCCTGAGAATATCCACAGGATCGTTTAAAAAGAACCTGTTCCGGACAACAAAAACCGCGATATTCCCGTTCTCGACACCGATTACTTTTCCGATAAATGTTCTTTCGGTAGGTGGTTTAATATCCAGATAATTCGGAATGGTTTCGTTTATGTTACCGAAATAGAATCCGGTGCAGTAGCCCCTGTTGCTTATCCTTGAAAGCTCATCTATCCATTCATCTTTAACATTGTATTCCGAAGGCGAATCATACCATGAGTCAATTGCCTCCCTGTAGATTTTGACCGCGGAGGCAAGATAGTTGATACCCTTCATGCGACCTTCAATTTTAAGAGATGTTATTCCGGCATTAATCATTTCCGGGATATGCCCTATCATGCAGAGGTCTCTCGAATTGAATATGTACGTCCCGCGGTTGTCTTCATTCACCGGCATGTATCTGCCGGGTCGTGTTTCTTCAACCACGGAATACCTGAATCTGCAAGGCTGGCAGCATTCGCCCCTGTTGCTGTCGCGGTTCTCCATGAAATTGCTCAGCAGGCAGCGTCCCGAATATGAGATGCACATCGCACCGTGAACGAAAGTCTCGATTTCGATATTGCTTAAGGAAGCTATTTCTTCAATCTCCTTTAAGGAGAGCTCCCTTGCCGTATTGATTCTTGTAACCCCCATCTCTTTCCAGAAGAGAGCGGCCCTGTAATTCGTGGTGTTAGCCTGTGTGCTGAGATGCAGAGGTATACCGGGCATTACACTGCGGGCTTCAACCAATATGCCTGGGTCAGCTATGATAACAGCATCCGGGGCTATCCGGGCAAGGCTTTTCAGGTAATCCGAGATGGCCTCCTGTTCGCTGTTTCTCGAAAATATGTTGCATGCCACGTATACTTTCACACCCGCTTTCCGGGCAAAAAGGAGCGCTTTTTCAAGCTCTTCAGGGGTGAAGTTTTCAGAAAAGTTTCTTAAGGAGAAATCTTTACCGGCAAGATAAACCGCGTCCGCGCCATAGTGCACCGCGATTTCCAGCTTTTCATAATTGCCTGCTGGCGCAAGAAGTTCGATTTTATCATCAGGTCTTCCGTCCAAAAATCACATTCTCCTTTTAATTTATGAAGGCTTCATAAAAAGTCTTAATATGTTCACTTAATGAGCTTTTTGGGGATTTTTAAATGACTTCGCTAAATCACAAGAACTCGGGCTAATGCCCTCAAACAGCTTGTGATTTTTAACGCGCAGTTCTTTAAAAATCTATTTCCCAAAAATCTCAAATCCGTTCACATATGACTTCTTACAAAGCCTTAAAATATAGTTGAGCATCATTGCAGCCGGATAGCTGGCATAAACCAAAAAACATGTCAATTTAAATGAAAAGTTCTTCTCAGGCATCCGTCCATGAATCCAGTTCGCCTAAAGCTGTGGAAGCCGTAAGATATGGTTCCCTGTGTTCAATCGCCAGCACCCGGACGGCTTCCAGCAATCCGGCGGAACCCGTGGTTTTGACCTCCCGGGCCGACGGCATATCCGATACATGCCCCCACATATGCTCTACGGTATTTTTCAGGTTTCCGGGTGAAGGTGGTTCACGAAGTAATTCAGTAAGTCTTAATGCCAGTTCTCCAAATCCTTCTGTTTTTTTAATTTTTGATACTTCTTTCCCAATTATTTTGTATAAACGGGGGCTGCGAGCCATAACCGAATACTTGTGCTGAGCCCAGAGCTCAACGGTCTTTCGCGGTAAAGGGATTCTTCCATGCGACCGCTCTTTGTATTTATTTTCAAGAATTGTGAATTGATCACCGGGAGGGTTGATGTAAACTGAGGGCCAGTGGCCATTGTTTGATTTAAGATCGAGCGGCGAATGGTCCTTTATTCCCCTCAGTTTCATTTCTGAGGCCAGAAGCGCGTGACGCCGGCCAAGTGCCCATTCATAACCTTTCCAGCGGACAGTCTCAGGATGTTTAGAATACCCTTTCTTGTTATTGAGGATAATTGATACGATTCCATGAAGTTCACGATGCTCTCCCAGAAGACTCAGATTATTCAAATACCCGGGATTTATATCCCATATTCGCATTGTTTCAACATCCAATCCATATAATCAACTTTAAGATATCCTGCAGCAATCTCCGGTAATGTCATTCTCTCTTTTTCCGGAATTGCGCGATCTGTCTTGTTATGGCTACAAGACCACCATCCTCATCCCAAACCTCACCATCTGATTCAAGAAGTCCGCACGTGATAAAACGTGTGCGGAAAATACATTTGAGCCACCTGGTTTCGGGAATATTTCTAATATTTACCGAAAACTCTATGGTAGGCACCCATTCGATCAACCCCTGGCTTGCCATGACCGGAGGTGGAAATGAATCCGCGATCAGAAGAACTGAAAAGATATCGTATGGCCTGTCCTCCTTGAATGTAATCCATCCCTTTTGCTCTGATTTATCGGACAAGGAACCCTGCATCCAGCCCGCGCAAACCGGGTCGAGTCGCAGGTCAATATTGTCGAAAAGGGAATATTTCGGAATTACCGGGATCTGTATGCATTTTTCAAGGGGGGCGATATCAGGCATTTTTGTTTCATATCTTTCAATAAAGCATCCGTTTTTCTTATCGGCAAATGTTCCGATAAATCGGATTTTTTCTTTTCCATCCTGAAAAAGTCTGGACTGAAACCGGTTGAACTGGGGCGACCGGGAAATCTCTTCCACATGCAGATCGGCTTTGCCAGGAATGCACCTGGAAATATAATTTGCAGTTAAAATAGGGGTTGATCTCTTATCGCTGTGCTGCAGCGCGGCGTTTACCATAATTGCCATAAGATATCCGCCGTTGGGATTTCCGTTGATAGACCAGTTTTCAGCGATATTCCCTTTGAAAGAAAAATTATCTTTCTCTACCAGTGAAATATCCCTGTCAAAAATATGCATAGTTACACATTTTTCAGATTTCATAATCCATCACCTCCCCATTCTATTCCCAAAATTGAGCTGAACTGCGGTAGGAGCAGGTGAAAGTATTACTCAGATTCTTATAAAGAAACAGACAAAGGTTAATATCCGTTTGGCTAATCACTTGATTATTTTTGGTGCCCCCGGCAGGAATCGGACCTGCGGCCAACGGATTAGGAATCCGTTGCTCTATCCACTGAGCTACGGGGGCGTAAAGCGTGACGATCTGTTCAGGCGCGTTTAAAATAGTGGATAGCGAATAACAGATAGATTATCAAAATTCAAGATGTAATTAGTTTTGATCTAAACCCTCCACCTCTGGTGGAGGACCCGGA
>JAABPS010000342.1 GCA_011391835.1 Desulfobacteraceae bacterium | reverse complement strand
TTTTACGAAGCTGGAAAATGAATTGGGGTGGTCGCCGGCTGAATCCCTTGAGACAGGACTGGAAAAAACTATTGACTGGTACTTGAGCCATCCAGAGTGGGTAGAGAGGGTTCAAAACGGTGACTACAGGAAATGGATAGAAGAGCATTATGGCATGTTGTAGCACGCAAACGTCTTGATATTTATAATAAGATTATACATTCGTAAATTTTTTGGATGATTTGTACATGAAGAAAGCAAAAGACTATATTATTTTTGCGCTGGATGTTGACTCCAGTGACGCTGCAGAAAAATTTGTCGCGATGCTGTCCGAAGATGTGGGCATGTTCAAGGTGGGGCTGGAGCTTTTCATCCGGTCCGGCCCGGATATTATAAAAATCATCCAGAGGGCAGGGGCGGCCAGGGTGTTTTTAGATTTAAAACTCCATGATATTCCGGAGACAGTGTATCGGTCCATGCGTATTGTCGCCGGGTTGGGCGTGGACTTCGTAACCGTGCATTGCGGAGACTCAAACGAAATGATTTCTGCAGCGGTCGAAGGAAGCAAGGGGCGTGTGAAGGTTATTGGTGTCAGTGTGCTGACGCATATCCAGGGAAAGGATACCCACGCAGAAAACGCAACAGATAAATCCGGTTTGGACATATCCGCTCTTGTACTGGAACGAACGGCTATGGCCAAAGCAGCGGGCAGCGCAGGCATTGTCTGCTCAGGGCGCGAGGTAAAGACGATAAAAAGCAGGTTCGGGAAGGAATTTATTGTCGTGACACCTGGTATCCGCCCGGACTGGGGTGCAGTGTCAAAGGACGATCAAAGACGTGTAATCACTCCAGTGCAGGCAGTAAAAAATGGGTCAGATTATCTGGTGATCGGAAGGCCCATCCGGGACGCTGAAGATCCCAGGAAGGCAGCCATCCGAATAAAAGACGAAATTGAGGCGGTCCTTTAGCGCCCTATATCCGGTGCAGGCTGTGCCCTCTAAAAAAAGGTGAATAATCTGAATAAAAAGGCAAACAAGACCAGCGCACCGAGAATGAGCACCACCATCAATTGATCGCTGTTAAAATACCTCACGCTATTTATTCTTCTTTATCCAGCCCAAAGGCAGTGTGAAGCGCGCGAACTGCCAGTTCAGCATATTTTTCTTCAATGATACATGAAATCCGTATTTCTGACGTGCTGATCATGCTGATATTAATATTCTCCTTTGCCAGTACAGTAAACATTTTTGCAGCAACGCCATGATGGCTCCTCATGCCGACGCCGGTAACGGAGACCTTGGCAATATTGCTGTCTCCCAGCACATCGGTTGCGCCTATTTTTTTGCCCACTTTTTTCCCGATGGACATGGCGGCGTTAAAATCTTTTTTGGGAACAGTAAACGAAAGATCATTCTGTTTATTTGACGGAGAGCTTTGGATGATCATATCCACAAGAATTCCGGCATCCGCGATGGCTGAAAATATTTTCGAGGCGATTCCCGGCTGATCCGGGACTGTTTTTATTGTTATTCGCGCTTCATTAATATTATGGGTTACGCCCGATACCATCGGGCTTTCTATGCTGGAATCAACATCCATTACCATTGTTCCTTCCTCCTCGTTAAAAGATGATCTAACATGTATGGGTATATTATATTTTTTAGCAATTTCAACTGATCGGATTTGCAGTACTTTTGCCCCCAGGCTTGCCATTTCCAGCATTTCGTCAAAATCTACTCTACCTATTTTTCTTGCTTTTTCGCATACATTCGGATCCGCCGTGTATATGCCATCCACATCGGTGTATATTTCACAGGCATCTGCATTAATGGCAGCAGCGATGGCTACAGCAGAGGTATCGGATCCGCCTCGTCCAAGAGTGGTGATATTCCCTTCTTCATCACATCCCTGAAATCCTGCCACAATGACAATGCGTCCTGCATGGATTAATTGTTTGATGCGATTTGCGCCGACACCAACAATTCTCGCGTCGCCGAAGGCACATGTGGTCATGACTTCGGCCTGATGGCCAAGCAGGGACAATGCAGGATATCCCATGGATATCAGCGTAATAGAAAGAAGCGCAGCGCTGGTTTGTTCACCGGTGGCAAGCAACACATCCAGTTCCCGTTTATCGGGCGTGGGGGATATTTTTTCGGCCATATGGATTAAACTATCTGTGGCGCCGGACATGGCTGAAAGAATGACAACAACCTTATTGCCAGCGTTATATGTTTTTATAATGCGATTTGCCACATTTCGTATCCGGTCAAGATCTCCAACAGACGTACCGCCAAATTTTTTTACAATTAAACCCATTTTTTCACCTACAAACTTATAGTTTTGCAATCAGATGGATCGGTTCGAGGCCTATGGCTGTTATGTTAATGATTCGAGAATTATCCTCACGAGCAGCAAAGTCCATGCGCAGATGATCTACATTCAGATCTTCAGAAAGCCTGTCCGCCCACTCCACCGCGATAATGCCAGTGGATTCCAACTTCTCATAAAAGCCTGTGCTGTAAATATCCGCAGCGTTTTCGAGACGATAAAAATCAAAGTGGAACAACGGAAATCGGCCCGGATATTCATTGAGCAGTGTATAAGTAGGGCTTGTTATATAATAATCTTCTGGAACGTCAAGACCTTTTGCAATGCCCTGTACAAAAACAGTCTTCCCGCTGCCGAGGTTCCCGATAAGAATAAGGATTGCAGGAGATTGAATACGTTTACCAATTTTTACACCCAGAGACCGGGTTTCTTCAGCAGAATTTGAGATGAATTGAAATTTAACTAAGGATTGTCTCGGCATATGTCGGTTTTGTAAAAAAGCTAAGAAATAAACTTACCTATTTCTGCAGGCAGGGCATGGATGATATCTGTGGCAAGGAACCCAATGGGTCCGTATTCTTTAGACAGCGTATCAGCCGCGGCACCATGGATATATACACCTATATGTGTGGCAGCTTCAGGTGTATATCCCTGGGCGATCAATCCGCCGATGATTCCTGTTAACACGTCACCCATTCCTCCGGATGCCATCCCGGAATTTCCCGTATGATTCATATAGATTTTACCATCCGGATGCGCAATGACAGTTTTTGCGCCTTTTAACACCACATGAACATTAAATGTCTGCGCAAACACGCGTGCGCTGGTTACGCGATCCTGCTGGATAGACTCAACTGAAGCACCGGTAAGCCGTGCCATTTCACCGGGGTGTGGCGTAAGGATAATCGGTGAGCTACTATTTTTTAATACATGCACCTGTCCCTCCAAACAGTTCAGCCCGTCCGCATCTATCACAAGGGGAATAGCGCATTTACCCATAATTCTACTGACCAGTTTTCTGGTTCCATCCGTAACACCCAGCCCGGGTCCTATGGCGATACATTTTTTCCCATCCAGCAGTTCTTTGATAACGCTAAAAGAAGATTCAGAAAGCCTGCCTGCTTTATCTTCCGGAAGCGGGTATGTCATGGCTTCAATTGCATGGACTTCTAAAACAGGATTTAAACTTGCCGGTATGCCAAGGGTAACAAGGCCTGCACCAGATCGCATGGCTGACATGGCTGTTAATGCCGCAGCTCCTGTTTTTCCTGGAGAACCGGATATGACAAGGAGATGTCCTGATGTTCCCTTATGGGTATCCGGCGGGCGG
>JAABPS010000341.1 GCA_011391835.1 Desulfobacteraceae bacterium | reverse complement strand
TTTTCTGTTATGCCGTTTACTTTAATGCCAGCACCTGTAATTGCTGCAGCAGCCCAGAAATATCCAGCCTGCGAACAATCTGGTTCAACTGAAAATACACCGGCATGATATACCTGTTTGCCTTTAACATAAAACTGTTGATATCCGTCCCATCGAACATCAATTCCGAATTGAGACATGATATCAATGGTTAAATCCACATACGGTTTTGAAACCAGATTGCCTGAAATTGTTATCTCTAATCCTTTTTCCGTACATGGCGCTAAAAGCAGCAAAGATGAAAGATACTGGCTGCTTTTTTCACAATTCAGCAACACGTTGCCGCCTGTGACGTTCCCCCCGTGTATCTGTATGGGCGGACACCCATTATTTCTCGTGGAATATGCCGAAACACCAATCTGATGAAGCCCATCTATAAGATCCTGTATCGGTCTTTCACACATGCGATCCGAACCCGTGAGCACGTACACACCTTCTCCAATCGCGACAATACCGGCCAGCAGCCGCATCGATGTACCCGAATTCCCCAGATATACAGGCTGATCACATGGGTTGAATCTGCCCTTCTGTCCATGAACAATGAGACCCTGCTGGCCCTCATCTATCGAAATACCCAGTTGTTTTAAAGCGGTTGTTGTATATAGGGTATCGTCACTTTTAAGACTGTTTTGGATTAAACACTTGCCATCCGATAATGCTGCTGCAATCAAAATCCGGTGTGTATAGCTTTTGGAGCCTGGCACTGAAATATCGCTGTCTTTAATTTCTCCTGTCCGTATGTATTTCATAAAAACCGGATTAACTTTCCATTAACGTGCGAAGCGTGTGAATTGTTTCTTTATAATTTTTGCTTCCAAAGATGGCGGAACCGGCAACAAAAACATCTGCTCCAGCATGAGAGACATCTCTTATTGTCTTTTCATTAATTCCTCCATCCACCTGAATCAATGTATTTCTGCCGTTTTTTTCAATCATTTTGCGAAGCTGGCGGATCTTCTCTATGCTGTTTTTTATAAATGCCTGCCCTCCAAATCCCGGATTAACACTCATGATCAGTACAAACTCAACATCGTCTAAGACCCATTCAATGGATGAAAGCGGTGTGGATGGGTTTAATACAATCCCAGGAATTGCTCCGCAGCTTTTAATGAACTGAATAGTTCTGTTCAAATGCGGACACGTTTCCACATGCACCGAAATATAATTTGCGCCTGCTTCAGCAAAAGCGGGAATATATTTATCCGGATGTTCAATCATTAAATGCACGTCTATGGGAAGCTTTGTTACGCTCCGGGTAGCGGCTGTAACCAATGGGCCGATCGTAATATTGGGAACATAATGCCCATCCATCACATCCACATGGATCCAGTCTGCCCCTGCTTTTTCAACCAGTTCGATCTCTTCTCCCAATCGTGCAAAGTTAGCTGAAAGAATTGATGGCGCGATTAATTTCATTGATTGTCTCCATTATATTGTAGGTAACATTATCGTACGGTTTAAACGTTAGCCTATTTTTTTCAGCCGAACAGCAAAAAAGCCATCCATGCCATGTTTATGCGGAATAGTTCTGAAAAATCCATTTCCATCTAAAAACGTATGGGCATTACCATGTAACTGTCCGCTATTTTTGTCAATAACAAAGTCGGAATGACTATTCAAAAACTCGTTAATAACATCTTCATTCTCTTCAGGTTCCATGCTGCATACCGCATAAACCAGAATCCCTGAGTGCTTTACAAGCTGTGAAACGGCATGCAGCAGTTTGATCTGTCGCTTATGATAATATATGAAATTCTGCTTTTTTATATTCCATTTGGCGTCCGGATTCCTCTGTAATACACCCAGGCCTGTGCACGGAGCATCCAGAAGGATTCGATCAAATTCTCCCAATTGCTTTTTATCCAACGGATTTTCAATATCAACGGCTGCAGTATTCACATTGTTAACACCCAGCCGATTCATGTCATGGTTAAGGCAATCCAGCTTTCTTTTATCAATATCCAGAGCCATAATTGTTCCCTTATTTTCCATAAGCTGCGCGATATGACCCGTTTTCCCGCCAAGTCCTGAGCATGAATCTAAAATCATTTCGCCGGGTTTTGGATCCAGAAGCAGGGTTACCAGCTGAGCGGCTTCATCCTGTATCTGAAACCAGCCATTGATAAACGATTTCATCTCAGGGATCGGGATGCGGGGCCTGGAAAAAGATAAGCCAACAGGGCTGTATTTCGTGCGTCCCATTTTCTCCACATCATTTTTAAGGGATTGTTCGAGTGTCTCAAAATCTGTTTGAAGTGTGTTTATCCTCACCGTAATATCAGGAATACTGTTTATCCTGTCACACAGGGCCTCCGTTTCTTCAATCCCGTACCGATCCATCCATCGTTTGGTCAGCCATTCCGGCATGGACTTTTCTGCACAGATTCGCTCTACAGGGTCGTTGGTTTTATCCGGGTACACAACCTGATGATGTTCTCGTGAAATACGCCGGAGTATGGCATTGACATAGCCGGCAGCCCAGGGAAACCGGGATGCTTTGGCCATGTCAACAGCAGTATTTACTGCAGCCGCATCCGGTATCCTGCTTAAACACACTATTTGAAATGTGCCGATTCTTAGAATATGTCTGATGCCGGGATCTATTGTTTTTATGGTGTTTGTTGAAAAATAATTGATGATATAATCAAGCTTTCCCTGCCACCTTAGTACTCCAAAGATAATCGCTGTCATCAGTGACCGGTCTCTCTTTGAAATTTGTTTGTCCACTTCATCAAATTTTTGAAGTAATTCATCAAGTGTACCACCCTGTTTATCTATTTTTTCTAATATGCTTAATGCAATATATCGTGAATCTTTTTTCATTTGATTTTTCAGAATCCGAAGAATGATAACTAAAGAAAGGAAATAGAGAATTTTTATTTAAATTAAAGAGTTAAGCGCTATTATGTTCATAATTACTTGATATTGATGAAGAACGGATCTATATGCCTATTTTAGAACGGCGCCATGCCTCATGCAACGGCCTTTTAAATACTCAGTTATACCAAGCCGCTTCCCGGAATCTACCTGTAATTCCAAAATAGACAGCGCGCCATTTCCTGTTGCCACACAGAGCTCATGATCGCATCCTCTACTAATCGTACCTGCGGGTGAATCGATTTCTGTTTCCAGTATTTTTACTTTAAATATTTTGATGCGATGGCCGTCATAAAATGTAAAAGCGCCTGGCCATGGAGTCATCCCTCTGACAAAAGCATCAATATCTCCTGCGGGCTTTGTCCAGTCAATTCTGCCGTCATTCTTTTTCAGCATGGGTGCATAGGTTGCCTTGTCATGGTCCTGCGGCACAGGTATTATGTGATTCATCTCAAGGCCTTTGAGTGTTCTGATTAACAGCTCTGCTCCGAGATCAGCAAGACGGTTATGCAGCGTTTCCGTGGTGTCTTCCTGCAGGATGTCTGTTACAGATGTCAATAAAATATCGCCTGTATCCAATCCGTTATCCATCAACATGGACGTTACGCCTGTCTCTTTTTCCCTGTTAATGATTGCCCGGTGAATGGGTGCGGGGCCTCTGTATTTTGGAAGCAGAGATGCATGGATATTGATTGCTCCTCGTTTCGGAATGTTCAATATCTTTTCAG
>JAABPS010000340.1 GCA_011391835.1 Desulfobacteraceae bacterium | reverse complement strand
AGAAGGGCGGAATATGCTGAGAGACCATATTATTATTGTGGAAACGTGTATCGATGACATGAACCCTGAAGTTTTCGGTTATCTGATGGATCGACTGTTTCATGATGGCGCCCTTGATGTTTACTGGATTCCCATATTTATGAAGAAAAACAGGCCCGGAACCATGGTACAGGTTGTTTGCTCTGAAAGTAAAAGGGAAGCAGTGATTCATCGAGTATTGTCCGAAACAAGTACGCTGGGGGTAAGATATTATGATGCCAAACGGTATATGCTTGAAAGGGACTTCGTTGAGATACAGACATCATATGGACTCATTAAGATAAAGCGAATAAAGGAACCAGACGGAAACTTCAGGCTGGTTCCGGAATTTGACGTATGCCGAAGAATTGCTCTTGAAAAGAACATCCCCATAAAAAGTGTTTATGAAAAAATTTTAAGCGAATGTGCGGCCAAATACACTTCAGGGAGGACATAGAAATAGAGGTGAATAATAGTTTTTTTTACATTAGCCGTTGAACCATGAGAAATCGGATGGATGACAAACAATGGCTTGACAAAAAACATAATAGATTATAGAGAGTTATCATGCGCTTGAGAGAAAAATCGGTCCTGTTTATAGCGACCGGTTGTCGGATAGGGAATATCCCGCTTGCGCCGGGTTCATTTGGAACGCTTGCAGGCATACCGATCTGCTTTTTTTTATCAACCATTGATATTCAGATCGCAATTCTATGCATTATGATCTTTCTTCTTGCTGCTGTTGTTATCTCGCATCACGCTGAGAAGATATTGAATACAAATGATCCAGGGTCTGTGGTGATCGATGAAATAGCAGGGATCATGGTAGCGCTGGCAGGAATGCCATTCAACACATGGGTTGTTGTTACAGGATTTATTGTGTTTCGTATATTGGACATTTTCAAACCTTTTCCAATTAACCACATGGAAAAGAGACTTTCCGGCGGCATTGGAATTGTCATGGACGATATGATGGCAGGTATGATAACCAATGCCATACTTCGAATGGTGATTTATATAGCTGGCATGTTTAATATGAAATATATGACGTATAATGAAATGAATTGGTTGTACTAAAAGAGAGTATCTGAAAAGAAAGGCGACACGAATTTGGAACTGAATGATGTGAAAGAAAAAGAGTTAAAGAAAAAGAAAGGCAGCCTTCGCGAAAACATCGAGGCAATAGCATTGGCGATTGTTCTCGCATTGTTTATACGCACATTTGTTGTTCAGGCGTTTAAAATCCCGTCAGGCTCCATGGAAAAGACACTTCTTATCGGAGATCATATACTGGTGAATAAATTCATTTATGGAGTGAAGATTCCGTTTATTCAGAAAACGATAATTTCAGTGAATGATCCCCAGCGGGAGGATATTATTGTTTTTAAATATCCCATGGAACCTGAAAAAGATTTTATAAAAAGGGTTATAGGCGTTCCTGGAGATATGATAGAAATAAGGGATAAACACCTATTTATAAACGGAAAAGCATTTGGAAGTCGGGTGTATGAGAATTATCAGGATACTGATACGCTCCCAGAAGAATCCAGTCACAGAGATAATTACGGGCCTGTCACCGTGCCTGCGGATTCTCTCTTTGTCATGGGGGATAACAGAGACAACAGCCATGACAGCAGGTTTTGGGGATTTGTGCCGCTCAAGGATGTAAAAGGAAAGGCGTTTTTAATCTACTGGTCATCCGTATTGCCCAGAGGATGGATCTGGAGCTGGGACTGGGATACACTTGTATTCAGATGGGACAGGTTGGGGAAAACACTTAAATAAGATTGGGATATCATGCAGTTTGCACAGAAACACATTCTGGACATGGAGTCGCTTTCTGTTGAAGAGATTCATACGATCCTTGCCACTGCAAAGCGGATGAAAGAAATTTCAAAAAGACCTGTCAAAAAAGTGCCGACACTGCGCGGCAAAACAGTTGTTTTATTCTTCTACGAACCGAGCACCCGGACACGCACATCCTTTGACATAGCAGCCAAGCGGCTCAGTGCAGACAGCCTGACTCTCTCCGGCAGTTCGAGCAGTATGGTAAAGGGAGAAACCTTGCTTGACACTGCCCGGAACCTTGAGGCCATGTCTCCAGATGCCGTGGTCATCCGGCATAGTTCAGCAGGCGTGCCCCACATGCTGGCAAAAATGTTAAACACATCGATTATCAATGCCGGAGACGGGATGCACGCACACCCTACCCAATCACTTCTTGACCTCATGACCGTGAACGAAAAAAAAGGAAAAATTTCAGGACTCAATATTGCAATCATCGGAGACATATCCCATAGCAGGGTTGCACGGTCCAATTGTGTTGGATTTAAAAAAATGGGTGCACATGTTGTGCTGGCCGGTCCGCCCACGATGATTCCAAAAGGGATCGAATCACTGGGCGCATCCGTTACGTATAGTGTGGAAGAAGCGATTCGAGATGCAGATGTGATTATCATGCTCAGAATACAAAAAGAACGGCAACGAAGGTTTCTATTTCCATCCGAAAGAGAATACGCCACTATTTATGGCCTGACCAAAAATAAGCTAAAATATGCGAAAAAGGATGTACTGATCATGCATCCAGGCCCCATCAACCGGGGGGTTGAAATTTCGCCGGAGGTTGCGGATGGCCCGTATTCCATTATTCTTGATCAGGTAACCAATGGGGTGGCGGTTCGTATGGCCATTTTGTATCTGATCGTAGGAGGCGTTAGAGATGCGGATGCTGATTAAGGGAGGAAGGGTTGTAGATCCCGGCAATTGGGATGGACTCGCTGATATTACCATAGAACAAGGAAAAATCATTGATATTGCCGGTGCTAAAAAAGAAAAAGACCCTGGTGGTAAAAAATCAATAAAAGGGAATTATGACAGAATCATTGATGCTTCAGGAAAAGTAGTGACTCCTGGGTTAATTGATATGCATGTGCATTTACGAGAGCCCGGGCATGAATATAAAGAAACGATCGAAACGGGATGCGCTGCTGCAGCTCATGGCGGGTTTACCGCAATTTGCGCGATGCCAAATACCATACCGGTAAATGACAATCGGCAGATAACTGAATATATATTGCAACGAGCAAAAGATGTGAGTGCGGTTAAAGTCTATCCGGTGGCGGCTATCAGCCAGGGATTAAAGGGAAAGAATTTATGTGAGTATGGCGAGCTGAAGGATGCGGGCGCTATTGCTCTTTCCGATGACGGGCGTCCGGTGATGGACAGCCAGTTGATGCGACGAGCCATGGAGTATGCGAAAGGGTTTGGTTTTCCTATTATCTCACATTGTGAAGATATTCATCTGGCGGGAAATGGCGTGATGAATGAAGGCGGGTTCGCAACGAAAATGGGTCTTCAGGGAATACCCAATGCGGTTGAGAGCATTATGGTGATGCGTGATATTGCTTTAAGTGAGTTAACGGACTGGCCTGTTCATATTGCACATGTCAGCGCGTTTGAATCTGTTTGTGCCATCCGCGAAGCAAAAAAAAGAGGAGTAAAGGTTACAGCAGAAACAGCCCCACATTATTTTACGCTGACTGAGGAAGCAGTAGGAGAATATAATACCCACGCAAAAATGAGTCCACCCCTCCGCACGGATCGTGACAGAAAAGAGATACGCAAAGGACTTTCGGACG
>JAABPS010000339.1 GCA_011391835.1 Desulfobacteraceae bacterium | reverse complement strand
TGAAAAAGAAATGCCGACCGGATCACCCTCTATGAAGGATATCCTCAAGGAAGCTATTCTTGCTGAAAAAGATTCCATTGTTTTTTATCTTGGAATGAAGGAATTTGTTCCTGAAAAATTTGGGAAGAACAAGATTGAAAAAATCATTAAAGAAGAAATGGGGCATCTCAAGCTGTTGAGCTCTCAGCTCATATCATTTAAGAAATGATGTATCATTAAATGAGTGTACATTTACTTTAATTCAGACGTGTAAAAATTAAAGCAGTCAATTTAACATTAGCAAAGGAGACAAAAATGGCCGAAAAACTTCAAGTGTATAAGTGTGAAGTATGTGGTAATATTGTTGAAGTGCTCCATGGTGGAGCAGGTGAGCTGGTATGCTGCGGGCAGCCGATGAAACTTTTCAAGGAAAATACCGTTGATGCGGCGAAAGAAAAACATGTTCCGGTAATAGAAAAAATACCCGGAGGTGTAAAGGTTAAAATCGGTCAGGTGGCCCATCCCATGGAAGATAAGCACTACATTGAATGGATCGAAATTATCGCGGATGGGAAAGTATATCGCCAGTTTTTAAAACCCGGGCAGGCCCCGGAAGCCACTTTTGATATAAAAGCAGATCAGATAATAGCACGTGAATATTGCAACCTTCACGGGCTCTGGAAAGCATAGAGACTTCACTGTTTCAGATAAAACGTTGCAGCCCGAGCGGCGGGGGGGCGAGAGCAATGGAGACGACCCACCTTATAACATAGCCTCCTGCCGCTCGTCTATCGAACATAATGCATAGCAACTCACAGGTATATTTTTTCAACCAACCATTAATAAAGGAGTTCGAAAATGACGAGCTGGAAATGTTCTCATTGCGGATACGCACTCGACGCGGATGCTCCGCCGGATCAGTGCCCTTCCTGCAAGGAAAAGTGTGAATTTTTGGACAACACGTGTTACACACCGGATTGCGAAGGACCGGGTGTGGATGATCGAATTTAACCCAATGGAATGGATAAAAAATGTCTAAAGCACTTATTGTTTACGCAACCAGAGCCGGAGAAACCAGAAAAATAGCTGAACTCATTGCTGAAGGGATACGCTTTTCCGGACTTGAGGCATCGGTAATGGATGTGAAAGATATTAAAACCGAAAAAGACCTCAGCGGGTACAATGCAGTAGCGTTTGGTTCTGCAACGTATCATGGCGGGATGATGAAAAGTATGGAAACCCTGCTTTTTCTGGCGGAAAAGGCTGAACTCGAAAATAAGATTGGCGGAGCTTTTGGCGCATTTGGCTGGAGCGGAGAAGCACCGGATAGAATTTATGATACCATGAAAAATATATTCAAGATGGCCATGGTCGGCGCCCCTTTAAGATTAAAAGCATCCAGTCTGGGGGGCGGCATTAAAATGGCTCAGGATTACGGCAGGGACATTGCTAAAAAGCTGACGACTTCTTAGCTGTCCATAAACCAAGCTATCCTTTTGAAACACTGTTGAAACGTATCTTCTCTTAGAAAGGAGGACTTCATGTCTACACCCCAACACTGCCCTGGATTTGAACAATTTAAAGGGTTAAAATCGTTTACTTGCAAATGCCCGACATGCGGCAAAAAAATAGAGATTTTTTCAGATGAATTCGATAAGCCTCATAAATGCCCGGCATGTAAAGAACAGATTGACTTTAAACAGTGTGCTTTGGACGGTACAGCTTAACCCATTAAATACTATCAGATGCTGTTTTTCAAACTGCGGAAAACGTTTTAAAATACGCGAGAACATGCAAAGTTCAGCTGTATGCCTAATCGAACTTCGCTCTTTTCTTTTTCAGTTATGACGTTGTTATAAGGAGGTCAACATGGATGTAGTATTTTTATCCCGACTTCAATTTGCAACAGCCACCATGTTCCATTTCCTGTTTGTTCCTTTGACTCTCGGTTTGTCAGTGTTAATTGCAATCATGGAAACCAAGTATGTCAAAACAGGTGATGAAACCTACCTTTCCATGACCAAATTTTGGGGTAAAATTTTCCTTATTAATTTTGCCCTTGGCATTGTTACGGGGATTACACTGGAGTTTCAATTCGGAACCAACTGGGCCAGATATTCGGCTTATGTGGGTGATATATTCGGCTCCCTGCTTGCCATTGAGGCTTCGGTTGCTTTTTTTCTGGAATCAACCCTGATAGGGGTCTGGGTTTTTGGATGGAGAAAAATATCGAAAAAAGCCCATGCCATTGTCATGTGGCTTATTGCCGCAGCAGGAACTTTGTCTGCTGTCTGGATACTGATCGCAAACGCATGGATGCAGCATCCGGTCGGCTATACCATTCGAAACGGAAGAGCGGAACTGACCGATTTTGCGGCCATTGTGTTTCAAAAGTTTGCTGTTCTGGAGTTTTTTCACACCATCAGTGCGGCCTATATTTTAAGCGCATTTTTTGTCATGGGTGTCAGCGCATATCATCTTCTGAAGAAACAGCATATCGAATTTTTCACCAAATCATTTCGGATGGCCCTTGTCTTTGGATTGATATTTTCGATTTTCGAGGTCGCTGAAGGGCATTTACACGGCTCGGATCTCGCGGAAAAACAACCTGCAAAACTTGCAGCAATGGAGTCTCACTGGGAAACAACCACATACGCACCCAAATATCTTTTTGCGTATCCGGATGAAGAAAACGAAAGAAATCTCATCGAAATTTTACCCATACCGGCCTGGCTGAGCATCATGTCAAAACATTATCCCAGTGCAGAGATCACAGGGCTTAAGGATATCCCACGAGATGAAAGACCCCCTGTGTTTATCTCCTTTGTGGCGTTTAATGCAATGGTGGGTCTTGGATTTTACTTCGCATTTATTACATTGGTCGGCTTTCTGATACGAAATAAATTAACAGAATACCCGTTGTATTTAAAACTCATGGCGCTTTCCATACCGCTTCCCTACATAGCCGTTGAGCTGGGATGGATTCTTGCCGAAGTCGGCAGGCAGCCGTGGATTGTTTACGGACTGCTGAAAACGTCGGATGCTGTTTCTCCGATTGCCACTTCGCAAGTTCTTACAACATTGATATCGTTTATTCTTGTCTATGGGCTCTTAGGAGCCGTGGGATTTTACCTGATTGTTAAAAATGCAATTAAAGGACCCGAATCCGCATGACGATGATAACGAACACAGGGATATTCAGTGGAATGTCCTTTTCATCCGATTTTATAAAAGGGGGATAAAAATGGCTTTGCAAGATACATGGTTTTTTCTCTGGGGACTTCTTTGGGCAGTCTATTTCATGACCGACGGTTTTGATCTGGGCATTGGGAGTTTATTGCCCTTTGCAGGAAAAAACGATCAGCAAAAAAGAATTATGCTGAATTCCATGGGCCCGCTGTGGGACGGAAATGAAGTCTGGCTGATCGCGGCAGGAGGAGTCACATTTGCGGCCTTTCCTGCTGTGTATGCCGTCATGTTCAGCTCGCTTTACTCCCCGCTGATGCTGATCCTTTTTGCGCTCATTCTCAGAGGTGTTTCACTTGAGTTTCGCGGGAAAGTAGAAAGCACAACATGGAAAAGCATTTGGGACACGTGTACATTTCTTGGCAGCCTTGTTCCGGCGCTACTATTTGGTGTTGCCTTTGCGAATATATTTCAGGGGATTCCTTTTGACAA
>JAABPS010000338.1 GCA_011391835.1 Desulfobacteraceae bacterium | reverse complement strand
CGTTGGTAAAACTGGGTGCCAGAAAAACTCCAACAAATGTCTGCCCATTATCAAGATGGCCGTCAAAATACCACCATTCGAACGGGCGTTTTCCCCGGAGGTCATGCCCGGCCCGGTCCATTGCCTGTGGAGGGTTTTTACGCCAGTCAAGGTAAGCTTCTGATTGACTTTCTATCTGATCCGGTCTCTGGATATGGGTACAGGCGTTAAGCGTGAATGCAAGGATAAAGCTGAAAGCTAAAAATACAGGGTGTATAGTGAGGCGTTTTTTAAACGGTTTATTTTCATGAGGGGATAAATAATTTTTCATAGAATTGGTTCCTTTCAAATCTATGGAAGAAATAAAGTGTGCCTGTAAATTTTGATGCCAGAGAAATAGTATCCCAACGTGTCATACATGCGCGAAAAACCGTTTCGTCAATCTGATAAACCAGCTAAAAGTTTGACCCTCTTCCCATCGATTTCAACAGTTGTCTTGGAATAGGTCAGCTTTTGGATGATTTTGCCATCTTTAAAATGCATGACATCCACACCCCGCCGGGTTTCCGGTTTGCCTTCATACCCCTTTTCCGAGGAAGGCCAGTCAAGGCGCCAGCGGTAGAGGACTTTCTGATCATCGGCATCTGCGAAGGTATCCTCTCCGGTGAATTTAAATCCCTGGTTGTTGTTAAACCAGGGGTCCCAGGCTTTTTGCAGATTTTCCTTGCCTTTTGCCTGTCCTCCTGTCCAGTTGTCAAAAATAATATCATCATGAAAAAGCGCCATCACGCCGTCCAGGTCATAACAATCCCATGATTGATTCCATTTTTCTATAGCTTTAATAAGGTCTTTTTTTGAAAGATTCATATTTTTCTCCTTTTGATGAAAATATGATTGCTAAAAAAGTTATTTATAGCGAACTATTTATTCACAAAAATCGATAAAAAACAAATAAAAAGGCAGGACGGATACCGGTACTGGTAATCATTTTCGTCCTGCCTTGGTTGTCTATTAAGAAAAGGCTTAATAGTCCATATCTTCATCCATTCCGCCTGACGGCATAGCGGGTGTTTTTTTCTTCTGGGGTTTTTCCGTAACCATGGCTTCGGTTGTCAGCATCAGGCTGGCAACCGATGCCGCATTTTGAACCGCAAAGCGAACGACCTTAGTCGGATCCATCACGCCGGATTGAATTAAATTTTCATATTCTTCCGTTGCTGCATTGAATCCAAAGTCTCCGCTGCCCTCCAGAACTTTGTTTAAGACAACATATCCGTCATATCCCGCATTTTCAGCAATCAGCCGAAGGGGTTCCTGGATAGCTTTCCTCAGGATGGTGATGCCGCTTTTTTCTTCTCCTTTGGCAATGCCCTTATCCAATGCACCGAGGCATCGCACCAGCGCCACACCGCCGCCGGGAACGATACCTTCTTCAACTGCCGCACGGGTCGCATTTAAGGCATCTTCCACACGGGCCTTTTTCTCTTTCATCTCTATTTCAGTGGCAGCGCCGATGTTAATAACCGCCACACCGCCGATTAATTTGGCAAGCCTTTCCTGAAGCTTTTCCCTGTCATAATCCGAAGTAGTTTCTTCTATTTGTGCCCGGATCTGTTTCACACGGCCTTCAATGTTTTTTCGACTTCCCGCACCGTCGATGATGGTGGTATTGTCCTTATCAATCCTGACAGTTTTACATTGTCCAAGGTCGTTCATCGTCACATTTTGAAGCTTCACCCCTATATCTTCAGAAATAACCTGGCCGCCTGTGAGAGTACCAATGTCTTCCAGCATGGCTTTTCGCCTGTCGCCGAAGCCCGGCGCCTTTACAGCCGCTGAATGCAATGTACCCCGAAGTTTATTGACGATAAGTGTCGCCAGCGCTTCACCTTCTACATCTTCGGCTATGATCAGAAGAGGCTTGCCCGTTTTTGAAATCTGTTCTAAGAGAGGGACAAGATCTTTCATGCTGCTGATCTTCTTTTCATGGAGAAGAATGTAGGCATCTTTTAAGGATACTTCCATTTTCTCAGGCTGGGTTATAAAATAGGGTGAGAGATACCCCCGATCAAACTGCATCCCCTCCACGATTTCCAGAGTGGTTTCCATGCTTTTTGCTTCTTCAACGGTGATCACACCTTCTTTTCCGACCTTTTCCATGGCTTCAGAAATTATTTTTCCGACCTCTTCATCATTGTTGGCTGAAATGGTACCAACATTTTCTATCTCTTTTTTATCTTTGGTTGGCTTGGATTGCTTTTTCAACTGCTCAACAATAACCGCCACGCCTTTCTCAATACCGCGTTTTAGCGCCATGGGGTTCATGCCGGCTGAGACAAGCTTTTGGCCTTCATTATAAATGGCCTGTGCCAGTACCGTGGCAGTAGTGGTACCATCGCCTGCAACATCGCTGGTTTTGCTGGCAACTTCCCTGAGCATTTGCGCTCCCATATTCTCAAACTTGCCTTCCAGGTCAATCTCTTTGGCAACGGTCACGCCGTCTTTTGTTACAACAGGTGAACCAAAGGATTTTTCAATAACCACATTATTTCCTTTAGGCCCAAGAGTTACTTTTACCGCATCCGCCAGTGTATTAACTCCTTTTAACATATGCTCTCTGGCTTTATTGCTGTATGAAATGATTTTAGCAGCCATTATCTATATCCTCCTTTCCTATCCTATAACGCCTAATATATCATCTTCTCTCATAAAAATATGTTCAACACCATCAATTTCTATCTCTGTTCCTGCATATTTTGAAAATAAAATAGTGTCCCCTTTTTTTACATCCAGAGGTGTTCTTTTCCCATCGTCACCCATCTTCCCCGGCCCTACAGCAATCACTTTTCCTTCCTGGGGTTTTTCCTTGGCTGTATCAGGGATAATGATACCACCTGCGGTTTTTCCCTCCTCTTTAACTCTTAATACCAGTATTCGATCATTTAATGGTTTGATCTTCATGCCCAATTACCTCCCTGTTGATATAAATTTATGTAAAAGATCACTCGATTATATTAAAAATATCTATTATTTCAATCAGATATGGTGATGACACCTTATTAGAATAATTAAAAAAATATAGGAATCCTTTTATCGAGAATATGTTTACTCATAGTATGCTACTGGCTAAATCGCTGAATATTCAAAAAGTTAGATTGGCTGTTACTCCAGTATGATCTGCAAATTTAACCATAAATTTCAAAGTGTCAAGATGTTATATTCAATTTGATGCTGGGGTTCAATTTGGCTCTATTTTGGATTATTCCCCGAACAATCTGAAGGATAACAAATGCATATAACAAAAATCAATGAAAGCACCATCGATTGGACAGGCAGATGCTATTTTTGCACAATTTCTGGTAAGATTTTTGCATGTCATCCTTGCGTCTAACATTAATACGAACAGGAGGTGCCTATCCAATGACGTTTATGAAATGGAGTACGAATTTAAGTGTCAATGTCGCGGAGATAGATTCTCAGCATCAGCAATTAGTCAATTTTATCAATGACCTCAGCGATTCGATGAAAAAAGGAAAAGGGAAGGAAATTCTTGCTGAAATAATCAGCGGCCTTGTTTTTTATGCCAAATCGCATTTTACTACAGAGGAAAAATATTTTGACCGATTCGGCTACCCTGAGGCATTTTCGCATAAGCAGGAGCATCGTATGTTCGTTGAAAAGGTCACTCAATTTAAAAAGGATTTTGATGA
>JAABPS010000337.1 GCA_011391835.1 Desulfobacteraceae bacterium | reverse complement strand
AGTATTCCAATGTGAGCAATGGGAACACGCTTTTTAATAAGGCAGATTTTCTTGAATCTCTTGTTTGCGATAAACAGTATTATCAGACCCAGCAAAGCGATTTTTTTGAGTGGTTTCTTCAACAAAGGAATTCCGTTACGGTAGATATCAGAAAAATCCCTTTCAATCAATTACGGGATTGGTATTTCCACCCTGAAACAGGCAATATCTGTCATGCCTCAGGCAAGTTTTTTACCATTCAAGGGATTGATATTGATACAAACCATGGAACGAAGACGCATTGGCAACAACCGATCATCAATCAGCCGGAAATTGGCATGCTGGGAATCATCACAAAAAAAATAAATGGAATATTACATTTTTTAATGCAAGCCAAAATCGAGCCGGGTAACATCAACTACGTGCAGTTATCACCGACCCTTCAGGCTACGCGTAGCAATTGTTCACGGGTTCATGGCGGCAACAAGCCGCTTTATCTCGATTATTTTACGGGAGATTCGGGCGCAAAAGTCAGAATATTGGTCGATCAGTTACAGTCGGAGCAGGGCGCCAGGTTCCTCAAAAAGAGAAACCGCAATATTATAATTGAGGTATTCGACGGGTTGCCTGTATACGATAATTTTATTTGGTTAACCTTGGGACAGATTAAAACCCTCATGCGTTATGACAATATGGTCAACATGGACACCCGCACGGTCATCTCCAGCATATCTTACGGCCATGATCTCAGGCAAGATTTTAAATACGCGGAAGATATTGATGAAGCAATGCTGTCATCGGCCATAGATTTGAGCAGAGCCTGCCTGGATCTTGACCATCATATTGCGTGGATTACCCATTTGAAAATCCTTTACGAATTAGATGTTCATCCCATACCCCTGAACCAGGTGATAGGTTGGATTCGAAACGATCATGAAATTTATCAGGTTGAGCGGAAATATTTCAGGATTATGGCAGTGGATGTCTGTATCGGCAACCGTGAAGTAAAAAAATGGACCCAGCCGATCGTTCAGTCCGCTCAGGAAGGGATCATCGGTTTTCTTGTGAAAAAAATTAACGGGGTATATCATTTTTTAGTTCAGGCCAAAGTGGAGGCCGGAAATTTTGATATCCTGGAATTGGCGCCAACTGTTCAGTGTCTTACCGGCAATTATCGAAAGGGATTTAACGAGTATGAAGTTCCATATCTTGAATATTTCCTAAATGTTGAACCAGGGCAAGTCCTATATAAAACATTGCAATCGGAAGAAGGCGGCCGTTTTTTTCAGGAGCAGAACTTAAATATAATTGTGAAAGTGGAAGATGACTTTCCCATTGAACCGTCACTGAAACAATATACGTGGATGACATTGGGTCAGTTGATGGAGTTTACTCGATATAACAATTATCTAAATATTCAAGCCAGAAGCCTTCTGTCTGCAATTGATTTAAGAAAAACTAAATGACAAAAAAACTCTTAACGATGAGCAGTTCAACCAGCCCAAAAAAAATTCGTATCGGAGTTATGGGATGCGCAAGTGTTGCTCATCGTTACATGATTCCGGCGATTCTTGACACTCAGGATTTAGAGTTGGTTGCTATAGCGAGCCGTACGCTGTTGAAAGCCAAAGAATACACTGACCGCTTTGGAGGTGATGCTGTTGAAGGCTATGAAAATTTATTGAACAGACAAGATATAGATGCCGTCTATGTGCCCCTGCCGACCGGTTTGCATGAACAATGGATTCTTCTTGCCCTGCAAAGGGGTAAGCATGTGTTTGTGGAAAAATCTCTCGCTATGAACGTGACCTCTGCTCAGCGAATGCTTGACTCTGCCATGGAAAAAAGATTGGTGCTAATGGAGGATTTCATGTACCGCTATCACAGCCAGCACCGGTTTGTATTTGAGCAATTACGTCAAGGTGTCATTGGTGAATTGAGAACGTTGCGCACCTATTTTGCGTTTCCACCTTTGGATCCGCATAATTTCCGATATAACAAGGAGTTGGGAGGCGGCGCCATCCTAGATGCAGCAGCCTATACCGTTAATGCCTCCCGCTGGTTTCTGGGCAATGATCTGGAAGTGGGTTTTGCCAGTTTGTTTTACGACAGGAAAAAGGAGGTATGTATCAGTGGCTCTGCCCAATTGTATTCTCCGGTAACCGGCCTAAGCGCCTTCATCTCTTTCGGCTTTGATAATTATTATCAGTGCAATTATGAATTATGGGGAAATAGGGGAATTATCCACTGTGACCGTTCATTTACGCCTCCGCCCGATTTTACTCCTACGGTGCGCATCGGGCTGCCAGAGGGCATGCAGGAATATACCCTTCCGGCCGACAACCATTTTAAAAAGATTCTTAAAGAGTTTGTCGACTGCATTAGGCAGAGGCAATATGCAAAGCACCATGAAGATTTATTGAGTCAGAGCAGGTTACTGACGGCCTTGCAGGAAAAGGGCAGGATTCAGTATATCCAGTAACGGATTATGTTCAAACAGAGACCTCTTCAAAAGGTTCATATCTATTGAAAATCATTATTGTCGGAAGCAACGGATATTTAGGACAGAACATTATCATTTCCCTGTTGGAAAAGGAAGTTCAACTGGTCTGTCATGATCTTCACGACGCCAGCGCATTGAAGGAGCACGCCCATCTCTTTTCCTATCATCCGCTGGATATAACAGACCCGGAGGCGGTTGCTGCCGCCGATTGGAATGCGGATGCGATTTTCTTCCTCGCCGGCTTGACCGGCACCAAAGTTTCCATCGAAAAAGCCTCCTCGTTTGTGAAAACGAATGAACTGGGATTGGCTCAGGTTTTGGAAGCTTTGGTGAAACAAGATGTCCGTCCAAGCATCCTGTTTCCTTCAACACGGTTGGTTTACAAAGGTGCTATGGGACCAATTCCGGAGGATTATGAGAAGGAGTTCAAAACCATCTATGCCCTTAATAAATTCAGTTGTGAACAGCTCCTGAGAATTTTTGCCGTTAATTATGGAATACCCTATACCGTTTTCCGCATTTGCGTTCCCTATGGCAATCTGGGCAACGTTCCATTTTCTTACGGAACTATTGGTTTTCTAATGAAACAAGCCCTGACGGGAAAGATCACTTTGTATGGCGATGGCAGTCAGCGCCGAACCTTTACACATGTCGGCGATATTGCGAATGTCATGTTCCTTTGCCTATCCGCCAAGAAAATCAAAAATGCCGTTTATAATATCGGTGGAGAAGATTATTCGCTGAAGCAAGTGGCAGAGATGATTACTACAGTTCGTAAGGCGACGATACGCTTTCAGGAATGGCCCTCTTTGGATCAGTTATTGGAGTCGGGGGACACGGTTTTTGATTCTCGGAAACTCGATCTCCTGCTGTCTTACCGATATCAATACAGCTTCCTGAATTGGTTGAACTCCCTGGACATGCAGTGAAAAACCCCACGAAATTTTACCCGTAGATCTGATTCTGTCGATCGGTGAGGAGTTTGAAGATTGCTTTTCAAAGGTGAGGATTTAAAAAATTCCAATAGCCCGATTCATTCGGATGGGAAAAGGGAAATTATGAAAACCGGTGCCGAAGTATGAAAAAAGTCAGCGTGGCCATTACGGCTTACAATCAGGCAGATTATGTGGCGCAGGCGGTGCAGTCCGTCCTGGATCAGGATTATCAGAATCTGGAAGTTATTGTCAGCGATAATCATTCGACCGACC
>JAABPS010000336.1 GCA_011391835.1 Desulfobacteraceae bacterium | reverse complement strand
ATCCGGCTGATGTAGGCAAGATTTGCTTCAGTGACCATGGAATCCTTGCTTAAGTTTGTTCCCATGGGCGGCATAACAGCGCGGTTGCTGAGCTCCATCGATTTGATTTTAATTGGTGAAAGCAAATGTTTTAATGTGTTCATAATTGTTTTTCCTTTTGGCAATTAAATTGCATTTATTTGGGGCGACTTAATTTTATCACTTAGCTGGCCATACCGAATGACCGCGCCAATTGCCTTTGCAGCGCGTTTCGGGTCAGGGAAAACAGGTACTCCGCGATGAATCAACGCTTGGATAAAGTGTTCTTCAAGACTATTATATGTGTACCCAATCACAGGTTTTTTGTGGTTTTCAAGCATGGCAACAAAAGCATCAGAATTTTTCTGGATGATTTCATCTAAATTATTGTTTAACTCTATTTTGGAAACACCCATTTTAATTAACATCTGTTTTAGCATATTTGTTGGAGCAAGAAAGTAAATCATCAACAGGTCGGCATTTTCTTCTTCAAGAAGCACTTCCGGTATATGGGCGTAGAAGTCCATCTGGTTCCGTGAAAAAGTAATATCAACCGGATTTTTGATACTTCCTGTATGAGGGATGAACGGTGCAAGTTTATCGAGTGTCTTTTTTGAAAGCCGAGGCAGTTCCATACCTTCTCTGCCTATGGTATCTGCTGCTGTGGCACCAGGGCCTCCTGAGTTGGTTTGAATGATGACTCTTCGGCCAATTCTGCGAGGCAGACTGGTTAATGCCCAGCAGAAATCGAAGAGCTCTGTTATTGAGTGGGCTCTGATAATGCCGCTCTGACGAAAGATCCCATCATAGAGTCGATCGGGGCCTGCCATGGCCCCTGTGTGTGAAAAGCCTGCCTGTTTACCGGTTTCGGTTCCTCCTACATAAAGGGCAACGATTGGTTTGTGAGGGGTAATGGATCGGGCGGTGTCAATAAAATCCTTGCCGTTTTTGATGCCTTCGATATACATGCTGATGACTTTAGTATTCGGGCAGGCGCCTAAGTATTTCATGCAATCAATAATATCAATATTCGCCTCATTGCCGACACTAAAAGCCGTGCTGAATCCCAAACCCAATCGCTTGAGATAATCAAACATTTGCGTCACAAAGCTTCCGCTTTGGGATGCCATGCCTATGGAACCGGGAGAACCTTCATACAAAAAGGGGGTTGGATTCAGCTTCTGGTGCGGATTGGCAATGCCCAGACAGTTGGGGCCCAGAAAGCGGATACCATATTTTCCTGCGATTTGAATAAGCTCATGTTCCATATGTTTACCCTGCGAACCGACCTCTTTAAAGCCTCCTGATACAACGATTGCATGTTTGACACCTTTCTGGCCGAGCTGATCCATGGTTGAACATACGATGTTTGTCGGCAGGACAAGAATCGCGAGATCAGGAACTTCGTGTAAATCAAATATGCTCTTGTAGGCAGCAAGATTTTGAACAGTCGTTTCTTTTAGATGAACAGGGTAAATAGCCCCTTTATATCCAATAGAAAGAAGAGAATTCAGCATAATACTTCCCATGGAGGTAATATTATTAGATGCGCCGAAGATAGCGATACTTTCCGGATTCGCTATCTTAAACAGGGGGCTTTCTTTAATTGAACTCAGCATATTAATATTCATTGGCTTACTTTAATTTGGTAACAATTTCATCTGCCTGTGTGATAATACGCTTAAAGAGGTCATTGACAGATGGAATATCATGGACAAGGCCAATACCTTGGCCCAAAGAAATAATCCCCGCATTCAGATCGCCGGTGTCATACATTTTTTTAGAACTCTCGCCTGAAACAACATTTAGTACATCCTCTAACCCGCCTCCACAGGATTCAACCTCAGCACATTTTTTTGCAGCCGTGTTTGTCCATACCCTGTGAGTTGCACCGATGGAACGCATGATGAGCATGGTATCGAGTTCAGACGCATTGACAAAAGCCTGTTTAAGGGATTCATGTATCGGGCATTCTTTAGTAGCAAGGAGAACAGTCCCCATGATAACAGCATTCGCTCCAAGGGACAGAACCGCGGCGAATCCTCTACCGTCTGAGATGCCTCCTCCTCCGATGACAGGAACTTTCACGGCATCGACAACCGCAGGTACAAGAACCAGAGTTCCTAAGTCAAGCTTCCCCGTAGCGCCTCCATTTTCATACCCTACAACGGTAATGATATCTGCTCCGAGGCTTTGCGCTTTGAGAGCGTACCGGACACCGACACACTTATGAATCCACGTCATTCCGGAATCCTTAAAACGCTTGCAAAGATCTTCGGGGGCTGAATGCCCTGATGTTTCAACAATTTTCACGCCCTTTTCTTCCAGGATATCAAGATAGTCATTATTGTCTATAGGCCGCATGGCTGGAAACAGATTAATATTAACAGCAAAAGGCTTGTTGGTAAGTTCTTTGATACGGTCAATTGCTTTAGCAAATTCCTCCTTGCTTCGGTAAATGGCGGATGCAAGTATCCCCAATCCACCAGCATTGGATATGGCGGCGACAAAGTCGGCCGTTGAAATATACATCATAGTGCCGCCAACAATTGGGTATTTTATTCCAAGCATTTTTGTTATTTTTGTTTCAAACATAATTTATCCCCCATAAAATAAAAGGTTAGTGACATTATGAATTCATCATTCAAACAGGGTAAGTATATTAGTGTGCCGGAGATCACAAAAAAGAGTTAAATTTATATATCTATATGATTTTACACTTAATTTTTAATGGAACGATCTGCATGAAATACATTCAGTAAAAAATGCTGATACATTTAATAACCACACCGAAAGGCTGTGTCAAGAAAAAATAACGAGCGTTCGTTTTTTTCCTTGACATGATATGGGTTATCCACTAATTTTTTTTCTAAAAGGAAAAACATAACATATTGATATGCTGATTCAGTATTTTTCTTGTATTATTATTTACCTTCTATTATTTTCTAAACGATTTTTTGTGCTGGTAGTGAACATCTTTTCTATTCCATCAGCAGCCATATAGGTCATTTAGGTAAGATAGTGAAAATTTTTTTCGTAATAATCTATAATAGTTATAAGGAGATGAAATATGGGAAAAAGACCTTGGGTGCGTAATTATGATTATAATGTACCCGAAACCATCCGTTATCCACGGATACCCTGTTTTGACCTTCTCCAGGTTCCCGCGAATGCATTCCCGGATAAGCCGGCGATAAACTTTTATGGAACAGAAATTACATTTTGGCAGCTTCGTCTCCAGGTTCTAAGAATGGCCAACGCGCTTGGCGCTGAAGGTGTAAAGAAGGGAGAGCGCGTCGGTATTCACCTGCCGAACTGCCCGCAGTTTGTTATTTCCTATTACGCAGCAATGCACTTGGGTGCCATTGTGGTGAATCTTAACCCCATGTACACAGCGGAAGAATTAAAAGCACTGATAGGCAATACAGGGATAACAACGCTTTTTACCTTTGACATGGTATTGCCAAATATCCGCTTGGTATGTAAGGCTGTTGACATCCCGCGAGTCATTGTTACCAGGGTAACAGACTTTATTGATGGATTTGGCAAAAGCACGGCTGCGAAATTGGAGCTGGAGAAGGGATGGCTTCACTTCTCAGAGCTTTTAGACAAGACATCCAGTATAAAACTGCCACGTGTTGTGGTTACACCTGAAGATCCAGCGCTTATCCAATTTAC